>URWP01000050.1 GCA_900551645.1 uncultured Bacteroides sp. | reverse complement strand
AACCCATCGGCCGGTGTATAAGCCAATTCAATATCAGCCGTAGCTCCGGCTTCCTGCATATGGTAACCCGAAATAGAAATGGAGTTGAATTTCGGCATTTTCTGTGAAGTATATTCAAAAATGTCTGAAATAATCTTCATAGAGAATGCAGGCGGATAGATATAAGTATTACGTACCATGAATTCTTTCAAGATATCATTCTGAATGGTACCGGCCATTTCTTCCAGTTTAGCTCCCTGCTCCAATCCGGCATTGATATAAAATGCCATAATAGGCAGTACCGCACCGTTCATGGTCATGGAGACAGACATTTTGTTCAAAGGAATACCATCGAACAAAACTTTCATGTTCTCTAATGAACAGATAGATACTCCTGCTTTACCCACATCTCCTACTACACGCGGATGGTCAGGGTCATATCCACGATGGGTAGGTAAGTCGAATGCGACAGACAAACCTTTCTGTCCGGAAGCCAGATTACGGCGATAGAATGCATTCGATTCCTCGGCTGTAGAAAAACCGGCATACTGACGGATAGTCCACGGACGGAACGTATACATCATGGAATAAGGTCCACGCAGATACGGTGGGATACCAGCCGCATAGTTCAGGTGTTCCAGACCTTCCAGGTCTTCTTTCGTATAGACCGGCTTGACCTGAATCTGTTCCGGTGTCTTCCAGTTGGCTGTGATGCCGTTGGCTTTCTGCCATTCCATGCCGTTCTGTGGCTGGAATCCGGCATATATATCGATGTTTCTGAAATTTGGTTTCATAGCTTTACTTAATTCCTAACTTTTCGTTATACGATTTCAAGGTCTCCAAAACATTGCAACGAACATGAATGAAATTTTCAATGCCGGCTGCCTTCAATTCTTCCATACAGGCCGGTGCACCGGCTACAATGAACAGGACTTTATCTTTCAGCAGTTCATAAGCAGGAACAGCATATTGAGCATATTCGTCATCACTGGAACAGATAACTACAATATCTGCCTGAGCCTTCAAGGCAGCTTCAGCACCCTCTTCTACTGTTGCAAACCCAAGGTTATCGATAACTTCATAACCGGCACAAGCCAGGAAGTTGCAGGAGAACTGAGCACGTGCCTGACGCATAGCCAGGTTACCGATGGTCAGCATGAATGCTTTCGGACGTTTTCCGGAATGCTCCGTCTGTAAACGTAAAGCCTCGAATTCACTGGCGGCACGGTCTGTATTCAAGCTGGCAAAGGCTGCTTCATTTTCATGACCTCCACAGCCACAACAGCAACTTACCGGCATCTTTCCTTCTGCCCGCTCACTGAAATTCGGATATTGATTGGTTCCAAGCAGAATTTCCTTCCGTTTTGAAACGGCTTCATGACGTGCTTTATTGCTGGCATTCACAGTATCCTGTACTGTACCTTGCTGAATAGCAGCCAACATACCTCCGGCATCTTCTGTCTCCAGGAAGAGATTCCAAGCCTGCTGAGCAATAGCGACAGTCAGATTCTCAATATAATAAGAGCCACCTGCAGCATCAACAATACGGTTCAGGTGTGCTTCCTCTTTCAACAGCAACTGCTGATTACGTGCAATACGTTCCGAGAATTCATTCGGAGTTTCATAAACCTTATCGAATGGAGTTACTGTAATAGAATTTACACCGGCAATAGCCGCGCTCATAGCTTCTGTCTGTGTACGAAGCAGATTTACATGCGCATCGAACAAGGTAAGATTGAAAGTAGAAGTTTCTGCATGTGCTACCATCTTGCAAGCACATTCTTCAGTCGGACCGTAAGCCTTTACAATATCGGCCCAGAGCATACGTGCAGCACGGAATTTGGCAATTTCCATGAAATAATTGGAACTGATTCCGAAGTTGAATTTGATTTTCCGGGCTGCCAGATCGACAGGAATACCCGCTTCTACCAATGCATTCAAGTAATAATTTCCCCACGCCAATGCATATCCCAATTCCTGATAGATATACGCTCCAGCATTATTCAATTTGAGAGAATTTACAGCAATGCAGCGGAATTTAGGAAACGGAGCGAGTACTTTTACCAGTTCTGCTCCCTTGGCAACGATACCACTCAGATCTTTCCCTTTTTGCAGCATCTTGCTTATCGGGTCGAAATTGACAGAACCTTGTATCTTTTCCGGGTCATATCCTTTTTCTTTGAAATATGCCACCAGTAACTCTGCCAACTGGAGAGTATGACGCTGACAAGTAGTGAAGTTCAATTCAATGCATTCACAACAGATATCTTTCAGTAAAGTACGGATAAAATCAGCATCCAGTGCTTTGGCCGGTACATGGAAACCTAAAGAGTCAATACCTTTGTTCAGAATGTCAAGTGCCTTGGCATTGGCTTCGGCCGGATCGTCCACCCGGATATCCTGCCGGATAAACCAAGTGTTGTCATCTTTCTTGATTCCACGAAGATAAGGATATTGTCCAGGCAATCCATCGGTAGTCTTTAGTCCTTCCAGATCCTCCTGACGATAGAAGGGTTTGACTTTGAATCCTTCATTGGTTTTCCACACCAACTTCTTTTCGTAATCAGCCCCTTTCAGATCCACTTGAATTTTGTCCATCCATTCCTGGGTAGACACTGGAGGAAAGTCAGAAAAGAGTTTTTCTTTACTATCTGCCATAGTGATGAGTGTTTTTATGTTTAATTAGATCTAATGATATTTTTCTCAGACAGGACGAATCCTGTACACTGTATAGGCAAATATACTAAAATCTTCTGATGTTTGTCTTTTTTGATGGAAAAATGCTCACCCCCTAAACATTTATTGGATATTTCTTTGATTTTTTCTCTAGAAACCATACTTGAAAGGAGCAAAAGCCCGTCAATTTCATTCACCTCCATAATTATTCAGAGCAATACATTGTTATATATAATATGGTGTAAAAACAGAATGCAGACACAAAGAAAAACTCTCCATCAGGAAACGAAGTAAACAATCTTCCCACATTAATATTCTATAATACCCGGAAACATATGTTTCTCCCCACAAGGTAAATTATTGCGAATGAAAAATTTGTTCTCTGACGATAATTACTTACATTTGCCGAAATTTAAATTTGATATTATGAATTGGGTTCAAGATTTATTGACTAATCCTAACTCCATTGCACATATTGTCGCCTTGTATTCCTTTGTCATAGCGGCAGGTGTATTGTTAGGAAAAATCAAGTTCTTCGGCATTTCGCTAGGAGTAACTTTTGTCCTGTTCGTAGGAATCCTGGTCGGACATTTCGGCTTCACGGGAAATCCGGCTATTCTTTCTTTCCTACAGGATTTTGGCTTAATTTTATTCGTGTTCTGTATCGGTCTGCAGGTCGGTCCTTCGTTCTTCTCTTCTTTCAAGAAAGGAGGTATCACAATGAATCTGCTCGCAGTAGGTATCGTGGCACTGAATATTACAGTAGCTCTGGTCATGTATTATGCATTGCAGGGACGGGTAGAACTGCCCATGATGGTAGGTATTCTATGTGGAGCAGTAACCAATACCCCGGGACTCGGTGCTGCCAATGAAGCGTTGCAGCAGCTTAGCTACCAGGGACCTGAAATTGCGATGGGATATGCCTGCGCCTATCCGTTGGGAGTAATGGGTATCATCCTCTCCCTCATTGTCATCCGGTTTATCTGTCGTGTCAATCTGACTCAGGAATCGGAAGAAATCCAACGCGGCGAGGAAGCCAATCCGCATCTGAAACCGTATACTATTTCATTACGGGTGGAGAATACGGCACTGAATGGAAAAAATCTGTTACAGGTTCAGACATTTCTGGCACGAGATTTCGTATGTACACGCATCATTCAGGAAGGACACATGAACACTCCGAATGCCAACACTGTTTTGCATATAGGCGACCTCATGTTCATTGTATGTGCGGAAGATGACTCGGAAGCCATTATGGCATTCATCGGTCCGAAAGTGGAAGATGTAAATTGGAACGATCCATCCTATCAGGAAAAACCGATGGTTTCACGCCGTATCCTGATTACACAACCCAACATCAACGGAAAGACATTGGGAGAGCTTCATTTTAGCAGCATGTATGGAGTAAATGTAACCCGTGTCAACCGTTCCGGTATGGACTTGTTTGCTGCCCGTCAGTTGACATTACAGGTCGGCGACCGTGTCATGGTGGTCGGTCCGCAGGATGCTATCGAACGTGTAGCTAATTTATTGGGTAACCAGTTGAAACGTCTGGACCATCCGAATATCGTGACTATCTTCATCGGTATCTTATGTGGTATCCTGTTCGGTAGTCTGCCTATTGCTATTCCAGGCATGCCTACCCCGGTAAAATTGGGTTTGGCCGGTGGTCCGCTTATCATCTCCATCTTGATTGGCCGTTTCGGTCATAAAGTCAAACTGGTCACCTATACCACCATGAGTGCCAACCTGATGCTGCGTGAAGTGGGATTGGTACTGTTCCTGGCCAGCGTAGGAATCAAGGCCGGTGAAAATTTCGTTCAGACTGTAGTAGAAGGTGACGGATTATTGTACGTCGGAATTGGCTTCCTGATAACGTTCATTCCACTGGTAATTATCGGAATAGTGGCCCGTTGGCATCATAAAATCAATTATTACACACTGATGGGTCTTATTGCCGGTAGTAATACAGATCCCCCTGCACTGGCATACGCCAACCAGGTTTCAGGCAACGACGCTCCGGCAGTAGGCTACTCTACAGTTTATCCGTTGACAATGTTCCTGCGTATCCTTACGGCACAGCTGCTGATTCTGCTGTTGGCTTAGCGCCTAGGAAGACAGCTTTTCATAACTGACAGGATTGTCCTTTCACCGGTTCCGGCCCTTTTCCTTCAGAAGGAATAACAAGGCTGACGGTGGAAGGACAATTTTTTGTATCTTTGTCCCCGAAAAAGACAAGACGTATAACCAATTCACTTTTTATATAATATATGATTTCAGTAGATGGCTTGACCGTAGAATTCGGCGGAACCACCCTGTTCAGTGACATCAGTTTCCAGATAAATGAAAAAGACCGTATCGCCCTGATGGGAAAAAACGGTGCCGGAAAATCAACTCTCCTAAAAATTCTGGCCGGAGTGCGCCAGCCTACCCGTGGAAAAGTAACGGCTCCGAAGGATTGCGTAGTGGCTTACCTGCCCCAGCATCTTATGACCGAGGACGGGAGAACCGTTTTCGAAGAAGCCTCGATGGCTTTTGCACACCTACGTGAAATGGAAGCGGAAATCGAACGGATGAATAACGAACTGGCTGTCCGTACCGATTATGAAAGCGACTCCTACATGGAACTGATAGAA
Source organism: uncultured Bacteroides sp. (assembly GCA_900551645.1). Lineage (GTDB taxonomy): Bacteria > Bacteroidota > Bacteroidia > Bacteroidales > Bacteroidaceae > Phocaeicola. The sequence goes on along the minus strand of URWP01000050.1, from coordinate 7,874 downwards.
AAAGTGGCACTGATGAGCGAAAAGTTCTATGCCATCGACATGACACATTTTGAAGAGGATGTGGAGAAAGCCTTACTGGGACTAGGATTCGAACGTACTGATTTCGACCGCCCGACCAGCGATTTCAGCGGAGGATGGCGCATGCGTATCGAACTGGCAAAACTGCTGCTACAGAACCCGGATGTCCTACTGCTGGATGAACCGACCAACCACCTGGATATAGAATCCATCCAATGGTTGGAAGACTTTCTTATAAACAGCTCCAAAGCAGTAGTAGTCATCAGTCACGACCGCAAATTTGTAGACAACATCACAACCCGTACCATCGAAGTGACTATGGGACGTATCTATGACTACAAAGTAAACTATTCACAGTACCTGGTACTCCGGAAAGAACGTCGTGAACAACAGATGAAACAATACGAGGAACAGCAGAAGATGATTCAGGAAACCAAGGACTTCATCGAACGTTTCAAGGGTACATACAGCAAGACACTCCAAGTGCAGAGCCGGGTAAAAATGCTCGAAAAACTGGAACTGATAGAGGTAGACGAAGAAGATACATCGGCACTCCGCCTGAAATTCCCGCCTTCGCCACGCAGTGGAAGCTATCCGGTCATTATGGAAGGAGTGGGAAAAACGTATGGAAACCACACCGTATTCCGCAATGCGACTCTAACCATTGAACGAGGAGATAAAGTAGCCTTCGTAGGTAGAAACGGGGAAGGAAAGTCCACACTGGTGAAATGTATCATGAATGAAATTCCATACGACGGTACCTTAACCCTGGGGCACAATGTACAGATAGGTTACTTTGCACAGAACCAGGCTTCACTGCTGGACGAAAACTTGACCGTGTTCCAAACCATTGACGAAGTGGCTAAAGGAGAAATCCGCAATAAAATCCGCGACTTGCTGGGAGCCTTCATGTTCGGAGGCCCAGAGGAATCAATGAAGAAAGTGAAAGTACTTTCGGGTGGAGAACGTACCCGTCTGGCCATGATCAAACTACTGTTGGAACCGGTCAACCTGCTGATTCTGGACGAACCGACCAACCATCTGGACATGAAGACCAAGGATATTCTGAAACAAGCACTGATGGATTTCGACGGCACCCTCATCGTAGTTTCACACGACCGTGACTTCCTGGACGGACTGGTCACCAAGGTTTATGAATTCGGACACCAGCGTGTGAAAGAACACCTGTGTGGCATCTATGAATTCCTGGAAACAAAAAAGATGGAAAGTCTGCAGGAACTTGAGAAGAAACAATGACAATCTGATTATCAGAATAAATAAACTATTAAAAAACGAACGTTCATCTCAGTCAAAACAAACGTTCGTCTTAATTAAAGCGTCCTCACGTTTGAGTTAAAACGTGAGGACGTATTTTTTATCACATTAATTCAGCCTCGTCCGACCCTGTAAACCTGAATGGTCATCACGATTGCCAATACCACCAAAAGAGTGAAAGCCAATACATTGAATGCTCCGGCCCATTCCATAGGAAGCCCTAAACGACTGTTCCGTTCCGTCCAGCAGGTAGTCGCATTAATCATCGGCAAAACAATATTCAGCCAACGGGCAAAATGACACTTCCAGTAATTCTGTACCGTTACACGCTTCGGATTCATCCGCACCGGCACATTAACGAAAGACGGATTCCGTGAAGCCCCAAAGCCAATCAACCAAAACAAGACGGCAAGCACCATCCACACGGCGTATGAAGGACTTTCCACTCCATCACACTGTTGTTCCTTATCCCATTCATATAAACCTATAAACAAAAGCAACTGCAAGATAACCAAAACTATCCCCGCAATATCCAGTATCCTATCTGACATCCGATAAGGCAAATCGCTGCCACTACAGTTCAATGTAAAGAAATTTCTCATACACTTTCCTCCTTCCCGCCATCCTCCGTTTCCGGTTTGGCTTTTGTTTTCTTCCTTTTCTTCAGCGCCTCAGCGATAATCCATTGAAGCTGACCGTTGGTAGAACGGAATTCGTCGGCAGCCCACGCTTCTACGGCATCCATCATTTCGGCGTCTATCCGAAGCACAAAACTTTTTGTTACCTCCTTCTTAGCCATCTCATTCCGCTTTTACAGCCTGATTAATGATTCAAGGTACCGGAATTGATAACCGGCTGTGCCGGCTCATCGGCACAAAGTACCACCAGCAGGTTGCTCACCATAGCTGCTTTCTTTTCTTCATCCAACTCGACAATATCGTCCGAATCCAAACGGTCCAACGCCATCTTCACCATCGACACCGCTCCTTCTACTATCTTCTCTCGCGCACTGATAATGGCACTGGCCTGCTGACGGCGCAACATGACGGCAGCAATCTCGGGCGCATACGCTAAATAATTGATGCGGGCTTCTACTACCTCCATACCAGCCATAGCCAAACGCTCATTCAATTTCTGAACCAGTTGATCGTTCACTTCATCGCCACCGTTCCGTAAGGTCAGTTCATCCTCTCCTCCTTCGTTATTGTCGTAGGCATAGAGTCCTGCTACCTGACGTAAAGCCGCATCGCTCTGTACACGAACGAAATCTTCGAATGCTTTCATCCGGCCTGCCAACGAAGTACCTACCTCGTTCGGCTTGCTGGCCATGGTCTGCGAGTCAATTTCAAACAAAGCCTTATAAGTATCTTTCAGTTTCCAAACCAACACCAGACCTATCAGAATCGGATTTCCTACCTTATCATTGACTTTAATCGGGTCAACATTCAGATTACGAGCACGTAAAGAAAGTTTTTTAGCAGTCATGAACGGGTTAATCCAGAAAAGTCCGGTTCTTCTGAACGTTCCCTTATAAGTACCGAAAAAAACCATGGCACGCGCTTCATTCGGCTCCAGCTGGATAATTCCCGGCCAGAGAAAGAAAGTAAAGACAATTCCAACAATTCCAATCACATAGGCAGCTATCCCCAGTTCTTCTCTCATAAAAAAAGTAAAAATAAAGACAACTGTTAGGATAAGAATAACAGAAATCATTACGAATCCATTGATAACCATTCCTTTAAATTCAAATTCACGTTCTTCCATATGCTTATAGTTTGATATTATTTTAATATCACAAATATATAAAACAATACAACATGATGACAAGTTGTCCTTTATGTTTGACAACATAGAACTGACACTTTGTCCGTATTTCCATACCAAAGTTCTTTTCAAAATCTTATTTGTTGATATATATCAATAAAAGGGCATAAAAGCGAAAAAACATGCTGAAAAACATATTTCGTATCAAAAAAGGCGCTATGTTTGCATCGAAATCAATGAACAACAGGTTCTGAAACAAGAACCGCTTTAAGGATAAAAAGATAACAAAGATTCGAAGCCATCCGGGAGGATCGCCTAGAAAAAAGCAAAAATTAGACTTAGGTATTAATTAAATGAAGAAAGGGTAACAATTATGAAAAAGGTAAAAAGTATTTTCAAGAAGATTTCAAACGCAGATCCGATGATTTGGGGTTACGTAATGCTTAACGACAAATTGAGCAAGTAACCTACCCATCGGGAAGCGTTCGGATCAGTTAAGATTCGAAAAGACAAACCAAAAGGTTTTTAGGTAATAACAAAGCGACCTATAACAGGCCGCTTTTTTTATTTCCTTACACAAGAAAGCAAAAACGCATATCAACAAACATTATGTAAAACAAACATTTCATTTTAATTTCAATTTCACTCACCAAACGCAAAACTATAGCAATTATTTTTGATTTATATCAATAAAAACGATCCTAAATCAAAGTTTATGCTGCAAAACATACCCGATATAGAGGAAATCCGTATATTTGCATCGTCAACAAGGAGAAACAAAGACTAGACTTAACGAATAGAAAAAGGTTTAAATAAAAGGTATTAAGGTAAAAAAGAATGTTCAAGGTCATTCGTGAAGAACCACCAAGAACAAAAACAAGTTTTTCAGGTATTAAAAAAGAAAGGATAACAGTTATGAAAAAGGTAAAAAAGATTTTTAACAGAATCGCTAACGCAGATCCGATGATCTGGGGTTATGTAATGCTCAATGACAATTTGGGTAAAAAAGAAACGTTCTGAGCTGAGTTTGCTTCAGTAAAGGCTAATAAGAAAAAAAGAATCTGATAAATGCCGAGAGGCTTCTCATACTCTCACTAAAAAGCGGTTATGTATGTAACCGCTTTTTTTATTGCCCGTTTATTCGTATTTTTGCTAAACTTTACCTGATTTTTATGACACATACTTCCATCGACACGGATAATCCAGAATTTCAGAATGCGCTGAAACTGATTCAATATACCCGGCAGTCTGTTTTCCTTACCGGAAAAGCAGGAACCGGAAAATCTACCTTTCTGAAACATGTCTGCCAGGTAACCAAGAAAAAATACGTGGTTCTGGCACCGACTGGAATTGCAGCCATCAATGCCGGAGGAAGTACTCTGCATAGCTTTTTCAAGCTCCCCTTCCATCCTCTTTTACCCAATGATCCAAGATTTCAAGGAAGCAAACTCTATGACTTCCTGAAGTACACTTCCAATCATCGGAAACTTATCCAGAACCTGGAACTGGTCATTATTGACGAAATATCGATGGTACGCGCCGATATTATCGATTTCATAGATAAGATTCTGCGTACTTACTCTAAAAACATGCGTGAACCTTTCGGAGGAAAACAGGTATTACTGGTAGGAGACATTTTCCAACTGGAGCCCGTAGTCAAGAATGAAGAACGGGAAATTCTAAACAAATTCTATCCGAACCCGTTTTTCTTTTCGGCAGCTGTCTTCCAACAAATGGAACTGGTAGCCATTGAACTGACTAAAGTTTACCGCCAGACAGACGAAGTATTCATCAATATCTTGAACCGCATCCGAACCAACACCGTACAGAACAGAGACCTCCTGCTGCTGAATACACGTTGCCAAAGTTCTGTCCATCAAAACGAAAACGACCTGTATATCACGCTGGCTACCCGAAGAGATACAGTAGACTACATCAACGAACAGCAACTGGCCAAACTAAAGGAAGAACCGGTCACATTAAAAGGAGAAATACATGGTGAATTCCCTGAAAACAGCTTGCCGACTCTGATGGAACTGGTAGTCAAGCCCGGTGCTCAGATTATCTTTATCAAGAACGACCCCGAAAAACGATGGGTAAACGGAACCATCGGAACCATCGTGGGCATCACTGACCAAGAAACACTTTATATACGTACGGAAAACGGGGCAGAATACGAAGTAGAACGGGAAAGCTGGAGCAACGTACGCTATCGGTACAATGAAGAAGAAAAGAAAATCGAAGAAGAGGAACTGGGAACTTTCACCCAATATCCGATACGACTGGCTTGGGCCATCACTGTGCATAAAAGCCAAGGGCTGACTTTCCACCGGGTAGTCATCGACTTTACCGGAGGGGTATTTGCCGGTGGACAAGCCTATGTAGCATTGAGCCGCTGTACTTCACTGGAAGGTATCCAGCTAAAGCGGGAAATCAACCGTTCCGACATTTTTGTACGACCGGAAATAGTCGCCTTCTCACAGCGGTTCAACGACAGCCAAGCTGTAGAACGGGCACTGAAACAGGCCCAGGCAGACGAACAGTATATCGCAGCTGTCAAAGCTTTCGACAGCATGGACTTTCATACTTTTCTGAACAGTTTCTTTAAAGCAATCCACAGCCGGTACGATATAGAGAAGCCTTTGATACAGAGGTTTATCAGAAAGAAGCTAGGAATTATCCGCAAATTGAAAGAAGAAAACAAGCTGTTAAAAGAACAACTCAGGGAGCAGCAGGAAAGTCTGAAAAAATATGCACACGAATACTATCTGATGGGAAATGAATGTATCCTCAAGGCACATGATGCACGGGCCGCTATCGCCAATTTCGATAAAGCCATCGAACTTTATCCGGAATATACCGAAGCATGGATACGCAAAGGAGTCACTCTGTTCGATGAAGACCGGATAGACGAGGCCGAAGCCTGCCTGAACGAAGCAGTCCGACAGCGCCCCAACGAATTCAAGGCTGTCTACAACCGGGGAAAACTGTATCTGTTCAGAGACAGACTGGAAGAAGCTATGGCAGACTTGGATAAAGCAACCAGCCTGAAGCCTCAGCATGCAGGTGCACACGGTTATTTTGCCGAAGCATTGGAAAAAAGTGGAAAAACGGCAGAAGCAACTATTCACCGACAGATAGCCAAAGAACTGAAGAAACGGAAATAAGCAACTGTTCTACATTCGGGTTCATATCTTTTTTGTATTTTTGCGATTGTTCGGGTCATATCCCGACAATAGCCTCACATGATACAACGATTATACAATAAAAACAACAACCCTAACGATTTGCAACGCATCGTAGACATATTGAACGACGGTGGAATCATTATCTACCCTACTGATACCATGTATGCTATCGGATGCCATGCTCTGAAAGAACGTCCCATTGAACGTATCTGCAAACTAAAAAATATCGACCCCCGTAAACATAATTTATCGATTATTTGTTATGACTTAAGCAACATCAGCGAATATGCCCGCGTTAATAACGCCACATTCAAACTGATGAAACGGAACTTGCCCGGTCCTTTTACATTCATTCTGGCAGCCGACAGCCGCTTACCCAAAATTTTCCGGAACCGGAAAGAAGTGGGTATCCGTGTACCGGACAATAACATCATCCGGGAAATATGTCAGCTATTGGATGCACCGATTCTGACAACAACACTTCCGCTAGGTGAAAATGAAGATATCGAATACATCACCGACCCGGAACTGATAGACGAGAAATTCGGTGATCAAGTGGACTTGGTGATTGATGGAGGCATCGGAGGAACAGTTCCTTCAACTGTTATCAACTGTATTGAAGACGAACCGGTAGTGATCCGACAAGGGAAAGGGATATTGGACGAATAATTATTTATTTAACTAGATAATAACTATTATTTTTTAACTGAATTTATGTTAGTGACACTTTTGAATGCAGCACTGTTAAGTGCATCTTCTTCTTCCAAGTTCAAAGTTGACTGGGACTCTTTGTTTGAACGTCTGACTGACTGGTCTATCGAGATTGGTAAAAGTATTTTAGGAGCTATCCTTATTTATATCATCGGTCGTTTCATTATTAAACAGATTAACCGGCTGGTATCAAAGATTCTGGAAAAACGAAAACTTGAAATCAGTGTACAGACTTTCCTGAAAAGCCTGCTGAGCCTGCTACTGAATCTGATTCTGGCATTTGCTATTATTGCCAAACTGGGAGTAGAAACAACCAGCTTTGCAGCCATTCTTGCCTCTGCCGGTGTTGCTATTGGTATGGCACTCTCTGGAAATCTGTCCAACTTTGCCGGTGGACTGATTATCCTGGTATTCAAACCTTTCAAGGTAGGAGACTATATTGATGGACAGAATGCAAGCGGTACTGTAAAGGAAATCCAGATTTTCCACACTATCCTCTCTACGGTAGACAATAAAATTATCTATGTTCCGAACGGTTCCTTGAGCAGCAATGCCATCGTAAACTACAGTAAACAGGAAACCCGACGGGCAGAATGGGTATTCGGAGTAGAATATGGAGAAGATTTCGAACGTGTAAAAGCGGTACTGGAACGCATTATCGCTGCTGATGAACGAATCCTCCAAACACCGGCTCCGTTCATTGGGTTAGGATCTCTGTCTGCCAGCAGCGTAGACATCAAGGTACGCGTATGGACTAAAAGCAGTGACTACTGGGATGTAGTATTCGACATGAACCGCATCGTTTATGAGACTTTCAACAAGGAAGGAATCGGATTCCCATTCCCACAACTAACTGTACATCAGGCCAAGGATTAACTATGCATTAATTTATGGCTTTTATAGAAAAGTCATAAATAT
>URWP01000049.1 GCA_900551645.1 uncultured Bacteroides sp. | reverse complement strand
CAAACTTTCCTGGCATCGCCACCACTTTCCTCCCACTTACCACTTCCCGATGACGCAAGCTTGATACGGATACCAATGTTAGGACGTACATTCAACTGCTTGGCCATCTTGGCAATCAGGCGCAATTCGTTCAGCTTTTCCACAACCAGGAACACCCGTTTACCCATCTTCTGGGCCAAAAGCGCCAGTTCGATATAACTCTCGTCTTTATATCCGTTACAAATAATCAGCGAATCAGAGTCTGTATTGATACCGATAACGGCATGAAGTTCCGGTTTAGAACCGGCTTCCAGCCCCAAATTGAATTTCTTTCCATGGCTGATAATCTCCTCTACAACCGGACGCATCTGGTTCACCTTAATGGGATAGATGATAAAGTTTTGGGCCTGGTAACCATATTCTTCGGATGCCTGTTTAAAACAATTGGATATTTTCTCAATCCGGTTATCCAGTATATCCGGGAAACGCACCAGCATGGGAGCCGTCACATCCCTAAGCTGCAGTTCATCGACCAGTTCCTTCAAGTCGACTTCCACCCCGTCTTTACGAGGAGTTACCACTACATGACCTTTGTCATTGATACTAAAGTACGAAACACCCCACCCCGTAATGTTGTAGAGTTCTTCAGAATCTTCAATACGCCATTTTCTCATTTCACAACATATTAAATGAAGAATGAAGAATGAAGAATGAAGAAATTCTTCATTGGCTCCGTTGACTTCTGTTCTTAATTATTAAATTATTTATTATTAGTTATTAATTCTCTTAATTTCCTTACCGATTCGTCTATCTGCTCATAGCTTTCCAACCGTTCTGCATTAAAATGAAGCCGAGCCTGCACATAAAACGGTAGACGCTTCTGCAAGGCTTCCACAATAACCTCCATCAATTCAGCATCCGTTTTATCAGCCAATAAAGGCCGTTTGGCCTTAGCTATCTTCAGCCGACGAAACAATACCTCAGGATGGGCATCCAAAAAAATCGTTGTACCCTGACGATTCATGTATTCCATATTATCGAAAAAACATGGAGTACCTCCACCACAAGCTATGACTACATCTTCGAACTCTCCGGCTTCGTGCAACATCTTCCTTTCCAAATTCCGGAACCCTTCTTCTCCACGTTCGGCAAAAAGTTCAGAAATAGATTTATGCAGACGTTCCTCGATATACCAATCCAAATCGATGAACTCCAAACCCTCTGCACGGGCAAATGCTCTTCCTAACGTAGTCTTGCCCGAGCCCATATAACCCATCAGAAATATTCGTTTCATTTCTTTTTCTTGGCTGTACGTACTACTTTTCGGACCTCAGATTTTTCCTTCTGCAACTCAATCACCTTGAAACAAGCCTCCAGATTGAGGTCGGCAGGTTCTACATTTTCAGGAATCTTATAGTTTTTCTTTTGGTATGCAATATATGGACCGTAACGTCCGTTTAATATCTGTACATCCGGATTATCCGGGAAAACCTTGATAACTTTCTTAGCCTCAGCTTCCTGTTTCTCTTTCAACATCTGCTCTGCCTCTTCCAATGTCACACTTAACGGATCTATTGTCTTTGGAATAGATACATAAGTATTGTCATAGCGAATATATGGGCCGAACTTACCCTTTCCAACAGTGACAGACTTTCCATCTATATCACCTAAAACCCGTGGAAATTTGAAAAGTTCCAAAGCTTCTTCTAAAGTAATGGTTTCCAATGAATGTTCCTTGTTCAACTGAGCAAAACGAGGCTTTTCTTCATCCTCGGCTGAACCAATCTGGGCCATTGGTCCGAAACGTCCAATCTTAACCGAAACCGGCTTGCCGGACGAAGGGTCAATCCCCAATACACGTTCGCCAACCTTATGCTCACTCTTGACAGAAAGCGTCTGTTCCACCATCGGATGAAACTTCTGATAGAACTGTTCCATCAAACCGGTCCATGCCTTCTCACCTTCAGCCACTTCATCGAATTCCTTTTCTACATTTGCTGTAAAATTATAATCCATAATGGCTGGGAAATATTCCATCAGAAAGTCATTAACGACTGTACCGACATCAGTTGGCAACAACTTAGCCTTTTCACTTCCCGTCATTTCAGTGCGAACAGATTCATTAACCTTTCCATCAGCCAGTTTCAATACCTCATAAGTACGTTGAATTCCTTCACGGTTACCCTTCTCCACGTAACCACGTTGCTGTACAGTAGAAATAGTAGGCGCATAAGTAGACGGACGTCCGATACCCAATTCCTCCAGTTTGCGTACCAGACTTGCTTCTGTATAACGAGGCGGGGCTTGAGTATAACGTTCTACAGCTTGAATTTCAAGACTCGTAAACTGCTGGCCGACTACCAACTGCGGCAACAATCGATTCTCGCTCTCCTGTTCTGTATCGTCGTCGTATGACTCTTTATATACCCGCAGGAAACCGTCGAAGGTCACTACTTCGCCTACAGCAACAAACACATCTTCCATTCCGGAAATTGAAATGGTGGCTGTAGTCTTTTCCAATTCGGCATCTGCCATCTGCGAAGCAAGAGTACGTTTCCAAATCAATTCATACAGACGCTGTTCCTGTGAAGTGCCTTCTACACTTTGGTTTGCCATATAAGTGGGACGGATGGCTTCGTGTGCTTCCTGAGCACCTTTAGTTTTGGTAGCATACTGACGGGTCTTTGCATATCGTTCGCCCATCAGAGAAACAATCGTCTCCCGGCTAGTACCCAAAGCCAGTTCCGACAAGTTTACAGAGTCTGTACGCATATAAGTAATCAATCCATTCTCATACAGGCGCTGAGCCAACATCATAGTCTGCGCTACAGTATATCCCAACTTACGGGCAGCTTCCTGTTGTAAAGTAGAAGTAGTAAACGGAGCTGCCGGTGATTTCTTGACCGGACGAGTTGTAATATCTTCTATCTTGAAATCTGCTCCTATGCATTTTTCCAAAAAAGCCTTTGCTTCAGCCTTCGTCTTGAAACGGCGATTCAATTCTGCCCGTACTTCGTTTCCGTTTCCGTCATCGAAAACAGCTGTAACCCGGAAAGAGGCCTCACTGACAAAATTCTGAATCTCACGTTCACGATCCACTATAAGACGAACCGCTACAGACTGTACTCTTCCAGCAGACAAAGCCGGCTTAATCTTCTTCCATAGAACCGGGGACAACTCAAAACCTACAATACGATCCAACACCCGCCGTGCCTGCTGTGCATTCACCAAATCTACATTGATAGCACGAGGATGCTCGATGGCTTTCAGAATAGCCGTCTTCGTGATTTCATGGAATACAATCCGCTTGGTTTTCTCTGGTTTCAGTTTCAATACTTCAAACAAATGCCAAGAGATAGCCTCTCCTTCGCGGTCCTCATCGGATGCCAGCCAAACCATATCCGCTTTTTTCGCTTCCGCCTTCAGCTCTTCTACCACCTTCTTTTTATCCTCGGGTATCTCATAAATCGGTTTGAAATTATCTGCTATATCGATACTGAATGCTCTCTTTTTCAGGTCACGGATATGTCCGTAACTGGAAAGCACCTTATAGCCTGTTCCCAGGAATTTCTCGATGGTTTTCGCCTTTGCCGGAGATTCGACTATTACTAGATTATTCTGCATAACAATGTATTCCATTAAAGTTTCGGGACAAATGTAGGAAAAAAACAGATTCTGTCCTCTATAATAAGGTATGTTTCTTCTTTTTTGGTACTTTTTGCAGGTTTAATAAGGTATAAAACCTGAGAAAAACCTGACAAAACAAAAAACTTGCCCGGAAACAACCACTCTGACAAAAAGAGACAGCTACTTCCGGGCAAAACCTTAAAGTCGTATTTCTACTTAAAAACGATAACTCACACCACCCATAACATACAGTTTCTGCATTGGATAGCCATTTGATAACAAATATGTTTTGTTTAGCAGATTATTGACCGTCACAAACACATTGAAGCGTTCCATCAGTTCATAATCAGCACGAAGATTCAATTCGTTCACAGCATCAGCCTTACCCCCCAACGATTCAATCTCTTTACGTTCCTCATACTGATAAGAAATACCGGCATGAAGTCCTTTCATAATTTTAAACCGAGCAGACAAATCAATATCAAAAGTAGGTTTCAACATCAACAATGCCTCCTTGTCTTCATCTACACTCCAACCATAAAAAGTACCTTTTACCGAGAAATCGAACCAGTCACGATATGCATAGCTGACCGATGCTCCTCCATAACCAACATTTGCCTTATCCTGTGCAAATCCGGCATAAACAGAAAATGCATCCTCCAAGCCCGGAAGCACAAAAATTTCATTCTTTATGATACGATATCCACCATATAAATGTAATCCTAATCCCGTTACTGGAGAAGCCTTCAGTCCGGCAGAAAGGTCTATCGGCGTATAAGTAGTACGCATCTGTTCCGGTTGAAACCAATATGGAGAAATATCATTCAACTGACGAAAATCATTTAGCCGAGTTCCACCACCAACCTTCAAATACAGGCGATTGGAAGTAGCAAAGATATAAGCCAGTTCCACATCCGGAGCTACTTTAATACCACCGTGATGCGCAGTCTGCCAATCGACATGTGCTCCAAGACGAGCTTCGAAACTTGCATTTCTATAAGTATAATACGGATTCAGACGAAGTAAGGTATAGTCCTGTTGGTCAACATCATGAATTACATTATCCATTGTCAGGTTCAGGCCTACCCGTTGTTCATCAGAAATATTTCCTTCCATATAGCCCAATGTATGGAAAATATTCTCGGAACCATCCCATAAATCCATTTGGGCATACTTCCGACTAAAACTACGTAATCCGGTCTGAACACCGAAACGGATAGGCATAGAGGCATCTGTCGACTGTATACCAATATATCCTTCAGCTAGCGTATAATGCTGCTTATCAGAATACCCGGGAAGCTGTGTAGACAATGTAGAAGCCGGCATGTAATTGAATACCTGCGAAGCGAAATTACCTCCCAACAATAAAGCTACCCGTTTAAATTCGTGACGATAATCGAGCGAAAAATCAGTACGGTAAAAACGGGACTTCCAGTCATCATCCTCCGTTAACAATGACAAATTACCAGATAAGCCATACAACGATGCCATTACTTCTAAACAGTCGCGAGAAGAAATGTCCCACAAGTAACTGGCCTTAAAATCTGTATTGTTACGGTTTCCATAAGCTCCTCTGATATAGCCACGCGGAGCGACTGATTGTACCAGACTACGGGTTATCGGCTCCATTGGAGTTACAGCCCAAGTCATAAGCGGACGCTGTGTCTCCGCATAATCAATGTGCTGCTTGGCTACAGCCGGCTCTTCTATCTGAGGCAATACATTCACCTTGAAGGCATCCATTACTTCCGGATTATACTGGTTTTCTACCACCACTGTCCGGTTTAGTGTAGAATCTTTGGCATGCTGTTGGGCTGCTACCGGAACCATCGGCAACAAGGCAGCACCCAAAATCATATTTTTAATCGCATTCATACGTTTCTTACTTTACACTGTTAAGTTTAGCCAATCGGGTTTCAATCATCTGGGCAATGTCATCATCTGCCTGATAATTCTGCTGCAAAGAAAGCAGATACTGCTTGGCATCCAATTTACGTCCCATCTGTACATAAACATCAGACAACAAGACAAAACTTCGGGCCAACCAATAAGCATGTGGTGTACTTACCTCAATATAGTCAAGCACTTCCTGTTCCGCTTTTGCGGTCTGGCCCTGATCGAAATAAATCTGGGCTGCCTGATACTTCGCTTCTGCTCCATAAACAGTACGGGTATCTTTAGCTAATATCTTGAAGTCGTTCAAAGCTTCGGTTGTCTTTCCACTTTCCATAAAAGCTTTGGCACGATAATAATAAGCTTCATTCGCCAGTTCAGGTGTCAGTTTGCTCTGAGCCAACAAAGTAGAAGCCGTACCGATAATCTCTGCCTGATTCTTTGCCATGTATGCGCTACGCAATGCTCCTGTAGCAGCCTGATTACGTGCTTCGGGTGTAGCAGCCTGATCTGTCAGACGCTTATAAAGTCCTAGTGCTTTGTTATAATCATTAGCATTATAAGCCATTTCAGCCGATAATTCTGTTGCCTCTACCGCAAATTTACTACCTGGATAAGAAGCAACTTTATCCAAATAAGCACTGGCCTGAGTATAATCCTTCTGATTATAAGCTATCAGCCCCAAATAATAAGTTGCATTTACGCTAAAGGCACCTTGTGGGAACGACTGGAGATAACGAGTAAAACTAGATGTAGCTCCAGCTATATCTCCACGCATATAAGCTTTTTCTGCAGCCACATAAGTCAATGAATCACGTTCACTGGCATCAAACTGTACTCCACCCGGCAAATTCGATGTATAAGACATATACTCATCGACCTTATTCAAATCCACATAAATGGACTTCAAATCACGCTGAGCCAGTTTAGCCTCTTCGCTACCCGGATAAGACTGGATAACTTTCTTATAAGCAGCAATTGCCTGATTATAGTTGTCATCCTGATAATACAACAGACCGATTTCATTGGCAGCCCTTCGGGAAAGCGGACTTTCCGGAAAACGCTCAACCAACAAAGTATAACGTTTGATTGCATTGACATTGTCTTCCAACTGAACAAAAGCACGTCCCTGTTCATACAAGGCGTCGTCCAGATATTGGGAAGAAGGATACGTAGAAATCAATTGATTCAGACTCTGTATTTTTTCCCGATAGTTACGTTGCAAACCCTGAACAAGTCCTTTCTGGAAAAGAGAATAATCACCCAATGAAGGATCTACTGTAGCAGCCTGCGCATACTGTGTTCCGGCGTCAGCAAAACGACGCGCATAGAAATGGCAGTCCCCCATTCGGTTATACGCATCAGCTATCACCGATTTTTCCGGAAGCAAGCTACCATTCTGCACACAGCGTTCGAACCATTTCAAAGCTTCTTCATACTTTTTCTGTTTGAATGAAGTATAACCTAAATTATACAGAGCTAATGCATATTCCTGTGTTTTCCTGTCTGTAACTACTCCCAAATAAAGTTTCATATCAGCTTCAGCAGGTACATATTGCTCCATCCGGAACTTAGATTCACCTCGCCAATAATAAGCATCAGCCTGCGTACGTTGGTTGTAACTACCCAACTGCAAGGATTGGGAAAAATAATCAATAGCTTTCGGAAAATCTGCCTGTGCAAATGCTTCAGTGCCCAACCGGAAAAGAATCCGCTGTTTAGCCTCCAGAATCTGTCGGCTTGGTCTGGAAATCTTGGCTATTGATTGCAAGGCAACCTGATAGCTTCTTGTATTCATATAGACCTCTACCAGATAATCGTTTACCCTATCGGCATATGGAGAATTAGGATATTCATTCAGAAGGCGTTCGAAAACTGTTACCGATTCAGCAAACGGAGAATAAGAGGTCTCATGAATACAGAGTGCATAATTATAAAGGGCCTGTTCTTTCGTCCGCGAATCAAAATTCATGGTAGAAGCCTGTTCGAATGCCATACGTGCCCGATTGCGGTCACGCAGTTGAAGATAAGCCAACCCCATGTGCAAATAAGCGTTCTGTGACATAGCATCCTGTGGTCCGGCAGCCTCTCCCAAACGCAAGGCAGCCTTGGAATAGACTCCCGTATTGAAATAACTCATACCCAGACTGTACATGGCATTCCGTGCCGGAAAATCCACTGCATCATGATAAGCTTCCAACAAAGGAATAGCAGAAACATAATCCTTAAGTCCGAAACGGGCCTCACCGGCTATACGTTGCATTTGAGGCACAAACTCCTGCTGTGGATAAGCCTGCAGATAAGCATCGGCTAATTGAATCGCCTGTCGGTAGTTTTTTCGGATAAGTTGGATATCAGCCAGATAATATGGAGCCAAAGCCTGGTATTCAGGTATGTCCTTTACAGCCGTAAAACCTTCCCAGGCCTGCTCATAACGCTGTTTCACATAGTCAATGTAAGCCAAATTATAACGAGCATCTGCCGCATATTTACTGCTAGCTGCCCGAATGACAGAAAACCAGATATAGGCCTCATCCAGATTATTCATCTTCAGATATGAGGTACCCAAACGCAAGGCACATTCATCACGTTCGACATCACCTAACAAATCAATATCTACCTGCTGATAAGCCTGAACCGCCGCCTCATAATCCCCTTTAAAGAAATAAGCAGAACCTATCAGTGCCTGAATCCGGTTACGGTATCGGGATTCCGGATATTTTTTCAAATAATTCTGTAACTGCTGCATTGCATCCGACAACTGTAACTCGTAAGCCGTACATGCCATCATGTAATCTGCTTCCTCATGCGAAATGTTACATTCCTGATTCTGCAGATAACGTTCCAACGTCTGACGGGCAGCCGCATAATCATGACGTTCGAACAAGATTTTCCCATCCTCGAACAGACGTTGTGGCCCCGTCAGCGGTTCGGTCTGCTGTGCCGCCATTGCCAACGGAAAGGCGCAAAGTAGTCCCGCTATCCATTTTTGTCTTCTATTCTTCATACAACTTTATTCCTGATTTTATTAATTCATTCTTATCACCGATGGGCCGCCAGAAACCTTCTGACTCCTTCTCTCACTGAATCCAGCCCGAAATCTTCAGGGTTAACCTGCTCCAACGGTTGCCAACTGGTTTCTGCAACATCATCCATAGCCAACAAACAATCATCTTCCTCCACCTTACACAAGAAAAACTGATCGAGTGTATGCACCAGAAAACCAGAATACAAATAAGTGTTCGGCAACGAGAACAGATAGCGTGCTTCGGTCACCACCAGCCCAGTTTCTTCCTTCACCTCACGGGCTACACCTTCTTCACCGGTTTCATACATATCAATAAAGCCACCCGGCAAATCCAAGGTTCCTTTGGCAGGTTCTTTCCCACGGCGACATACCAACAACTCGTTCCGATGATTCAAGATAAAAGCTACCGTAGCCGCACTGGAATTGAAATAATAAGTAAATCCGCAATCGGTACAGTGCTTGGATTTCTCATTATGAACTTCGAAATGCGAAGACCCGCACTTCGGACAATATTTGAAGAGTTCTAATGGGTGCATATGCTTCCAATTTAATGATACAGCGCAAAGATAATTGAATTGATAATAGGAATCTGCCAAATAATTGTATTTTTGTTGCCCCAAACCTTAGAAATATTAAAGCATTATGTTGGAACGTGACTATATCAAACGTCTCATCCGTCAATTTTTCGATGCGCTCGAAAAGCTGATTGAAAAGAAAGAATACCTTCCTCAAGAAAATATCCAACTGGAATTCGAAGGCATGTACCGTACCTATTTTCTGGAATCCAAAGAATTTTTCTGTACACAAGACAAGGAATACCTGTTGATGTATCTCTGCCAAACTTTCGAAACACATGAACTGCTGGACCGGGTGGAAATCCTCGCGGAACTGCTCTATCAGGATGCTCTTATCCAGTCCTCCGACAACGAGCAAAAGAATCTGCTGGAGAAAAGCCTGTACCTGTTGGAATACCTTGATCAGCACAGCAATACTTTTTCATTCGAACGGAAAGGGAAAATAGCCAGAATCAAGAAAATGATTGTCTGAAAGCTGGCATCCATAACCTTTTTATTTTAAAAAATGTGATTTCTACGACAAAAGTGTGTCAGCTAAAAAACTTTTCCTATATTTGCTTACAAAATGATATAATAAGATACATAACTATGGAAAAAATTGATAATCTTGACAAGCAGATTCTGGAAATCATTTCACAGAATGCACGTATTCCGTTCAAAGATGTCGCTGCTGAATGCGGTGTCTCACGTGCTGCCATCCATCAGCGTGTACAGCGCCTGATTGATTTGGGTGTCATCATCGGTTCAGGCTATCACGTGAATCCGAAAAGTCTGGGTTACAGTACCTGTACCTACGTAGGAATCAAACTGGAAAAGGGTTCCATGTACAAAAGTGTAGTAGAACAGCTGGAAAAGATTCCCGAAATCGTAGAATGCCACTTTACAACTGGACCATATACGATGCTAACCAAGCTTTACTGTACAGACAACGAACACTTGATGGAACTGTTGAACTCCCGTATTCAGGAAATTCCGGGCGTAACAGCTACCGAAACATTGATTTCTCTGGAACAGAGCATCAAAAAAGAAATTCCTATCCGTAAAGACGGTAAATAATGGACTGGCTGAATACCTACCATATCGGCGGGATTGTCATCGGCATCTGTACCTTCTTAATCATCGGTCTGTTCCATCCGATAGTGGTGAAAGCCGAATACTATTGGGGAACACGTTGCTGGTGGATATTTCTGGTTCTGGGAATCCTTGGCATCGCCGGTTCTGTGTGGATAGAAGACATACTTATCTCATCGCTGTTGGGGGTATTTTCGTTTTCCTCGTTTTGGACTATCAAAGAATTGTTCGAACAACGTGAACGTGTATTGAAAGGCTGGTTCCCAATGAATCCGAAGCGAAAGACTGAATATGAACAACATCGGTTCTGACTTCAATCACAATGCTCCCTTCCGGACTTTAAAAAAACCGGAAGGGAGCATTGTTTTACAAACGTCTGAGCAGTCAGTCCGAAACACCGGCTTTTACTCAGGCTCACACTCCAACGCCTGGAATCCTCCTAACAAATCTGCAATTTTCTGTTCTTGTATTTCCGGTTGATAGACTTGCAAAGGAATCTTATCAGTCAAAACGCCAAATGCATTCATTGCCAATGCTTCCATTTCATCTTCGCCCGGAGTCACCACAATTTCTGCCATGGAACCTACCCACCGGCGAAGCAAATCTATACAATATTCGTTATAAGCAATACCTCCAGTTACAATGATGGCATCTACATGACAATGTGAAGCCACATACATAGCACCAATCTGTTTTGCTACAGTATACATCATGGCTTCCAACAGCATTTCATGCTTTTTGCTACCTTTCTGTGCCAGACGGATAACAGCCTGTACATCAGTCGTATTCAGATAAGCCATCAACCCGCCTTTCCCGTTAATCAGTTTCCTGATTTCAGTATAAGTATATTTCCCGCTGAAGCACAAATCCACCAATTGCCTGGCTGGCAAGGTTCCGGCACGTTCAGGACTGAAAGGTCCCTCTCCATTCAGAGCGTTATTCACATCGACAACCTTACCCCGATGATGGGCACTGACCGAAATACCCCCTCCCAGATGCACGACAATCAGATCCAGTTCTTCATAAGCCCGCCCGATACTTGCCGCATATTTTCGCGAAACAGCACGACTGTTCAAAGCATGGAAAATGGAAATACGAGGCAGTTCCGGTATACCACTGATACGAGCAATATCACGCAGTTCATCCGTAACCACCGGGTCGGCCAGGAAAGCCGGACAATCCATCTGCTGTGCCAGTTCATCGGCTATCAGTCCTGCCAGGTTGGAAGCATGTTCCATACTGGCATGCCACAAGTCATGCTTCATCTCCTCGTTTATCTGATAGACTCCACCGGGAATCGGACGCAGCATTCCTCCCCGGGCAACGACGGCATCAAACTGCAATGGAATATCTGCCTGTTCCAAAGTTTCCAGGACATGTTGCTTCCGGTATTCATACTGTTCATTAATATGCTGAAAAGGGGCCAGTTCAGCCGCTGGATGAGATATGCTCTGTTTCCAAATGAGCAAACCATCTTCGAATACCGCCAGCTTGGTGGAGGTAGAGCCCGGATTAATGACTAGAATTTTCATGGTATCAATCGTTTTGGTTCCCTGCCAGACAAGCGAGCACCAGACTGTAATACTTCGAGTTCCCTGAATCACTGCGCGATGGTACAACCACCGGGGCAAGGGTCCCCGTCAGCATACCGGCTATATCGGCGTCACCGAACAAGGAGAGTGTCTTATAAAATGTATTTCCAGCTTCAATATTCGGAAAGACCAGGATATCAGCATTCCCGACAACCGGAGAAGAAAGCCCTTTAATTTCGCCGCTATGGGCGTCACAGGCAGTTTTGGCATCCATCGGACCGTCCATAAAGACTGAACCGAACATACCTTGTGAAGCTTCTTCCTTCAGTTGCACATAACTCAACGTATGCGGAAACTTTTCATTCACCTTTTCCGAACAGTGCAACAAAGCGATACGCGGTTCTTCATGTCCCAGTTTTCGACACAAGGTAACATCGTTCTGAATAAATGCACGGAACTGCTCCAATGTAGGACGAGGAATCACCGCCGCATCCGAGAAGAACAGCAATTTATGATAAAGAGGAACCCTGGCCACCGCTACATGACTCAATACACCTCCGTGTGGAAGCAGCCCCTGTTCCTTATGAAGTACAGCCCGCAACAGATTATCTGTATTAATCAGCCCTTTCATCAAGATATCGGCTTCTCCTGTCCGCACCAGATGGACGGCCAGCATGGCTGCCTCATCAGGTGTTCCAGCCGTATAAATATGGACAAAATTGGGAGAAGCAGAACGCAGATGCCAAGCTACCTCCAAGTGTGCATCATCAGTCACCAATAAAAATTCCGCTATTTCTTCCCGAAGCGCCCGGATAATTACATACTCAGTATGCGGGTCGTTGGGACAGACCACCGCTCCCCGCCGACGTATCGAACGGGAACGCAGAATCTGTATCATCTGTGAGAGTGAACGAATCGGTTCCATAAAAGTTTCCAGTTAAACAAATGTGCCTAAAACTGTCACGGTTTGAAAAACAAACGGACGTTTTTCTACTCAAATAAACAAACGGTAGATTACAGACAGTTTCTAAATAAATATGGGAAATAAATCTGATTAAATCCCTATATTTGCTCCGTTTCTCAGAAAGATTAACGTATGAAAACATCTCAGACATTCGATATAGAAGCCGATTACCGGAAACTGCATAGCCGTTTCCCAAACCGGCACGAGCAACCGGTCATCGGTATCACTGGAAATTTCAGCGACGGCAACCTGATGCTTGCCCCGGGTTACTATACATCCATTTTACAGGCTGGCGCTATTCCGTTTGTCATTCCTCCTTTCGATGACGCAGAAACACTGGTCAACCTGTTGGAAGAAATAGACGGAATCCTGCTGACAGGCGGAGCAGACATCAATCCGCTGTTTCTGAACGAGGAGCCCATCAAGGAACTCCACAATATCAATCCTTATCGTGACAGACAGGAACTGCTATTGACCAGACTGGCAGCTAAACGACAAA
>URWP01000048.1 GCA_900551645.1 uncultured Bacteroides sp. | reverse complement strand
CGGCAACAAAACCAAACCGCTTCCAATCACCTCATCAGCATTCCGAAAAGCTGTACTTATCTTTCATAGATCACGACGTTTTTAGAAAAGAATTGTGTATATCCGGATATACACAACTGTATTTCTTAGAACGTCTTACACATTGAAATCCATATTTATCATCGATTTCGAAGACAAATGTATATACTTTGTTCGAAACAACCATCTACTTTTATTGAAAAGTTGCAGGCGTTTACATTATTTAATATTTTTATACATTAAAAACCACCTGCCCTCCTCAACTTTCATTAACGGAAAGCTTCTGCGAACTCTTTTGAAATGGAATTTCCTATCTGCTGACATACCTCACCGCCAAACGCCATACCGCAACGGATAACTTCATCCCAGTCGGCCTCGGACAACGTGTCAAGGTCATCCCGACGGATGCAGTTCTTCAGCAGGCCATATACCACTCCAGCATTGAAATTGTCTCCCGCTCCGATGGTACTGACCGTCTTGACAGCAGGCACCGGATAACTCTTGCATACATTCCCTGCAAACAAACGGACATCCTTATCGGCATCCGTACAGATGAAATGCTTGCAGTAGAAACCCACCCGTTGGGTATATACTTTCTCCGCATCAGGCTGACCGAACATATTACTGAAGTCTTCGGTAGAGCCGCGCAGGATATCGGTATATTCAAAGTTTTCCAGCAGCGTAGGCATCAGCTTGATGGCTTCGTTGGCATGGGTGCTGCGGAAGTTTACATCGTAATAGATAATGGCTCCCCGTTCACGGGCCAGCTCCAGAAGGCCTTTTACCTTATCGCGGAGCACCGGTGTCACGGCAAAATAGGAACCTATCATCACAATGTCGTCCGGCTGTATATCGGGCATCTTCACCTCCAGGCGCTGGTGCGGATAATCCTTGTAGAAAAGATACTCCGCATCGTTCCGTTCGTTCAGGAAAGCCAGCGATACAGGCGATTTACCGTCCGGAAATACGTTTACACAGTCGGTACGTACTCCGTTGTTCCTCATATTCTCCAGAATGATCCGTCCTACCCGGTCGTTCCCGGTTTCGCTGATAAAGGTGACATCTACCCCCATCCGTCCCAAAGAAATCATGGCATTATAAACGGATCCTCCGGGTACAGCTGCTTGTGGCTGGTCATCCCGGAACAGGATGTCGAGGATGGTTTCGCCGATACCGATTACTTTTCGATTCATAGGCTTATATTAATAAGGTGTATTATTTACTCAATTCACGCGAGCGTTCTCCCAGATAGCCTCCATGATGGCGCTTGCTGTATTCTTCGATGGTAAACCCTGTCTGCCGCATGGTCTCTACTACCAGGATATCGCCGATGACAGTCATTACCGTAGTAGACGTAGTAGGTGTCATTCCCAGCAGGCAGACTTCTTCCGGATGGCCGGTAGGCAGACACACATCGGCTGTCTGTGCCAGCGGACTGTCCGGGTTTCCGGTAATGACAATCCGTTTCATATCCGGCAGCAGGTGTGCGGCCAGGTCTGTCAGTTCCACAATTTCACGGGTCTTGCCCGAGTTGGAAATCAGCAACAGCAGGTCGTTCTCCTGCAGGATACCCAAATCGCCGTGTTGCGCCTCACTGGGGTGCAGAAATACCGACGGGATACCGGTGGAACAGAAAGTAGTAGCAATATTCATGGCTATCTGCCCAGCCTTTCCCATACCGCTGGTCACCAGTTTTCCCTTCTTACGATGTACCTGTTCTACAATCAGATCTACCGCCTGTTGGAAGGCATCAGTCACCGGAATATTCAGAACTGCCTGTGCTTCGTGCTGCAGCAATTCGTTAATGGATGAAATCATATGTCAGGTTTTAGAAATTAGTCTGTAAGGAATGAAATCAACTGTTCGAAAGTATCGGCTACTTTCAGCCGCTCTTTCAACGGATGATGAATAAACTGTCGGACCTCCAGTTCGTGCAGGAACTCCAGCAGCCCGTTCCAAAAGCCGTCCACGTTGTACAGGATTACCTGCTTGTCGTGGTAACCGAGGCTCCCGGCAGCCAGTACGTGGAAAATCTCGTCCAGGGTACCGATACCCCCCGGCAGAGCTACCAGTATATCGGCTTCCTGAAGCATAAGGTCCTTGCGGTCGCTCAGGTTGACGGTCGGGAAAATCACATCAAGCAAGGTACTGACCCGTCCGCGCTCTTCCAGCAGGGTGGGTACTACCCCCATCACCTGTCCGCCGTTCGCCTTCACTGCCTTGGCGGTCGCTTCCATCAGTCCGAGGTTCCAGCCACTTGCCTTGGCTTCCTATCCAGGCACCCAGTTCTTCCGCTTTTTCTATGTAGAGAGGGTCTATCCGCTCGGATGCCGCACAGAAGACCCCGATTCTGTTCTTTATCATGCGCTGTTCCTTTCCATTATTCTGCAAATATCTGCATTTTTTTTCTTTTTGCCGTGATTTTTAGTTCTTCTTTTTGACAGCAAAAAAGAAAAGAGTTTCGAAATGTCGGCTTGTTACCGAACAATTAAGCTTCCGGCATCTTCTGGAGAATTGGATTTCAGGAGATAAATCAAAATGTAGCGCACGTTACCGCAGATTCCGGCTTACATGTTACCGCAGACTCCGACTTACATGTTATCGCAGATTTGTAATCTGCGGTATATAATGCGGTATATAACCGGTTACGAGAATATGGCAGATTACAAATCTGCCATAACACAATATTACACATCTGCCATAACCCATAACACAAGATATAACCAGCTACGAGAATACGGCTATATATAACCAGTTACAAGAATACGGCTATATATAACCAGTTACAAGAATACGGCAGATTACAAATCTGCCATAACACAAAGTTAATAGTTAAAAACGGAACGGGTAACTGATTTAAATTTCCGATTGAACGGTGAATTTCATTAACTTTGCCGGCAGAAATTCAATCGTATCAGAAACATGTCACACCAGACGTATACTCTTCCGAACGGCCTGCGGATTATTCAGGCTCCCAGTCCTACCGGCGTGGCCTATTGTGGTTATGCCGTAGATGCCGGTACCCGTGACGAACGGGATAACGAACAGGGCATGGCCCATTTTGTGGAACACCTCATCTTCAAAGGAACCCGCAAACGGAAAGCCTGGCACATTCTGAACCGGATGGAACGGGTGGGCGGCGACCTGAACGCTTATACCAACAAGGAAGAGACCGTAGTGTACAGCACTTTCCTGAAAGAGCATTTCCTCCGTGCCGCCGAACTGCTGACGGACATCGTGTTCAACAGTACATTTCCACAGGCAGAAATCGAAAAAGAGGTAGAAGTCATCATCGATGAGATACAGAGTTACGAAGACAGTCCCTCGGAACTGATTTTTGACGATTTCGAGGAACTGATATTCCCGGACCATCCGTTGGGACGCAATATCCTGGGACGTCCGAACCAGCTGCGTGACTTCCGGACCGAAGATGCTCTGAACTTCGTCAACCGTTTCTACCGTCCGGCCAACATGGTGTTTTTCGTTCTGGGCGACCTGGATTTCAAGCGGACAGTCCGTACCTTGGAAAAACTTACTGCCGATATCCCTGCCGGGGATGCTGGTGATTATCGTCGGGTACCGCCTCTCTCATACCAGCCCAAGCACCTCACCCTCTATAAGGATACGCACCAGTCGCATGTCATGATAGGCAGCCGTGGTTACGATGCGTACGACGAGCACCGTACAGGTCTCTATTTGCTGAACAATATCTTGGGAGGGCCGGGTATGAACAGCCGGTTGAATGTTTCTCTACGTGAACGTCGGGGACTGGTATACAATGTAGAAGCCAACCTGACCTCATACACCGATACAGGTGCCTTTTGTATCTATTTCGGTTGCGATCCGGACGATGCCGACGAATGTACAGAACTGGTATACAAGGAGCTGAAGAAACTGCGTGACCGTCGGCTGACCAGTGCCCAACTCACAGCGGCGCAGAAACAGATTATCGGTCAGATAGGTGTATCGACTGATAACTTTGAGAATGTAGCCCTTGACATGGGCAAATGCTTCCTGCATTACGGTACCTACGAGCACAAATCGGAGGTCTACCAGCGCATCAATGCCCTCACTGCCGATTATCTGCTGGAGATTGCCAACGAGAAATTTGCAGAAGAACAGTTGTCGGTACTGGTGTATCGGTAACGAAAACCTTTTTACGGGAAAAACGAACGGACATTTTGTATTCTTTGTCCGTTCGTTTACAATAAAACATGCGGACATCTGTATGAAAACGTCCGTTCGTTTTGTGATGATATGTGTGAGTTTTGAAGTTCGTATATATTCATCCAGGCTTTTACTTTAAAATATCGAAAAGAAAGAATACCGGTTTTTGTTCTGTAGCCATATTCGTCCCTCTTACGTCCCTCCAAAAATTCTAGTACCATATACTTTTCTCATAATCAATATTCTACAGAAATGTCCCCGATAGCCGCCACGGCTACCTGAACTGTCCAAAACCGCCCTAGAGGGCTTCTGGCGGGGTATTTGTTTGTTTCTTTTCCGTTTTTTGTCCCTCGTACGTCCCTTATCCGTCCCTCCGATTCAGGTTGCCTTCTATCCGTTTTCCTACATAAATATAGGATATAGGATATGCTTAAGTTTGAACAATTTAAGTTTTTTAATTTATAAATTAAAATTTTTTACTATTATGAGAAAAAAGTATTTAAGTGCACTTCTGTTCGGAGCGCTTCTGTTCGCTTCAGCAGGAACTTTTACTTCTTGTAAGGATTATGATGATGACATCAACAACCTGCAGAGCCAGATTGATGCCAATGCAAAAGGTATTGAAGAACTGAAAGGACTGGTTAGCACTGGCGACTATGTAACCAATGTAGAAAAAACAGCTGAAGGCTTGGTAATTACATTCAAGGAAGCAGGTTCTAAAACAATAGCTTTAGAAGATCAGGTAGGAAGTGTTGTTGAAGTAAAAGACGGAGTTCTCTATATTGATGGTGAAGCAACTGAAATTAAAGTTGCTGAAACAACTCCAGACGGTGAAGCTACTAAAGCACCGGTTAAAATTGATGGTGGTTTTTGGGCCGTACTGAACGAAGAAGGTGAATATGAAAAGACTAATATTCCTGTTTCTGGCGTATCTTTGGCAGGTGATGAACAGACCGGTTTTACATTGACTGTCACAAATGCTGATGGAACTCAAGCTACTGTAGATTTGCCTTCTGCTGCCAGCTCATTGGTTGATCTTGTGTTGCCAAATACAACTTTTAATGATGGCGCAATTACTAATGGCGAAATCGCTTTGGCTCAATATAAATTTAATCTTACTACTGGTAAGAAAGCTACAGATTGGAAAGGTAGCAAGAAATTGCCTGCTAACGGAAGTATCATTGTCGCTCAAGCAGCTCCAATTATGATTCAGATTAATCCGGTAGATGTCGATGCCAAAGATGTTTCTTTCAGCCTGATTAATTCACAGAATAAAACAGCTGATATTACCTTTGATGTAAAAGATTATACAGGTCTGTTCACAGGCTCTCGTGCTGCAAATACAAATGGTTTGTATGATTTGACAGTTGAAGATCAAATTTTTGCAAATACTAAAGCTGCAAATGAATATGTAGGAGCCTTAGCAGATAAAGGACAATTGTTCGCTGTAACTGCTGGTAAAATCCGCTCTGAATATAAGGTTGTTTATGCACGGGCTGACGCTTACAAACTTTCTACATATAGCTTGATGGATGGCAATACAGAAAAAGGCGAAGCAGAAATTGGCAATGAGTTAACTGTAAAAAGTATAGAACTGAATAAATGGTATACCGTTGCAGTCGATAACGAAAGTGCTTTGTATGATATGCATTTGTCTGCAGCCGATAGCGATGATGCTGTATTATTTGGTATTGAATTCCAAGAAGTAAATGGAGAATATCAGGTGCGTGCGACAAAAACTCCTGATAATGTTACAAAACTTGGATTCAATATTAATGTTGAAACTGTAGATAAAAGCGGAAATTGGGTAACTTCAAAAGTTACAATGAATTTATCAGAAGTTATTTCTGATGCTTATGTATATGATTTGACTGAATATCAGTTAAAAGATACTGAAGCTAAGAAGAACTCCTTCTCTGTCGCAGCTGCAGATATGACTAGTGAATTCAATGCAGAACAATTGGCTTTGTGGAATAAGAAGTTATCTAATATGACTGTTAAGGTCGTAGACAAAGATGGTAAAGAAGTTAAGAATGTTAACGACTTAAGCCTTGTTCTTGTTGATAAAGATGGAAATGATTTAAGTGGCTATACTGCATCAGATGTTAAAGCAGCTAAGACTTTCTCTGTAAGATTCAAAAATACTGACGCTTTAGCTGAAGCTTTAGCTTTAAATACGACATATACAATTGTTCTTACATGTGTAGATGATAAAAATCAGGAAATCAGTTCAGCTAAGATTCCGTTTACATTGTCTATTCCTGCTATTGAAACATTCTTTGTTGAACAACCAGGTGTATTTGTAAATGGTGTTGCTAATGCATACATGGATGCTACAGCAACAACTACAAATTTGGAAGCTTCTTATAAGTTTGCAAATGCATTCAATAAGTTCGGCAGCAATATGGGAGAAACTACATTCCAGTTCAAGATGGACAATTCTTCTGTAATTGTTAACAACAAGAAGTCTGCTGCTTTGGCAACTATTACTGGTGTTACTGGAGGAGTAGTGACAGCTGCTAATGTCAAAGATGTAGCTATTACATTGTCTGATGAAGGTAAAGATACAAATACTGGTTTGCAGCAAGGATACAAACAGGAATTGATTGTAAATGTTGTAAATGCCAAATTTGCTAATGTTTGGGCTTATGGCAAGGCAGATGCTGTAAATTATACCTTCAAGATAAAAGTAATGTCTCCGCTGTACGAAGGTAAGATTGTTGCTGTTAATGATAAGGTAAGTGTTGATGCAACAAAGGTCAATGGTTCTGATATTACCAGTGACATGATTACCGGTTATACTTACAACGACATCCAGTATAGTATATTACGTGATAAAAAGGATGATTGGACACGTAAGGAGGTACAGAGCGTTAAATACAAGTCTTTGGATACAAATGTATTTACAATTAAGACTGCTGGATCAGATGGCTATGCTGTAGATAATAATAATTACACTGCTGCTACAGATAAGACACCAGCTAAGAATGCAACGATTACTGTATTGCCTAAGAACCTTGCAGAAACAACAACTGCACAAATGGAAGTTGTTTTGACTGATGCTTGGGGTTATAAACTTGTACAGAAGATTGATGTAACTGTTGTTTTGAAATAAATAATTCTCAACAAGCAATCGAGTAGGAAGAAAACGAAGTAGTTTTCTTCCTACTTTCGTTTTCTGAAAAGACAGATTCTTCCTCTATTTTTTATTCATCCGTTCTTCTCAACAAATGAAGCAAGTATGCTTCATAATAACCGCCTATTCCAATTTCAGGCAAGTACCGAGCTTATCTGTAAAGTTACGTTCCCAAGATTGGAGATTGACGACGAAAATCCGTTCTTTGGCTATCAGTTCACGTGTCCATCTTCGGACATTCGGTCTGCCTGCAGGCAATTGTTTCTGCAATTCCTTCCGGAAGAAACCGTTCAACGCATCATCGAAATTAGTCAGACAGATATATAAGATTGGTTTCCGGATTTTCTCCTCACAATACCTATAAAGAAACGTATCTCGGAATTTGTGTTTGAGATTCTTTGTCAGGTGCGCCTTGTTATGGTAATCATCTCCTTTTTTACGCTGGTCGCCTTCTTCCTTCATGGCTGCTATTTCTTCACCCGTGAATTCCTTAATTTCTATCCATCCTGAAACCTGTCGAATTCGGCCATCACATCCACTGCCTGCATCGGTGCTCCATGGTAAGTGGGAGAAAGTTTCTCACGTTCATCGAATTTATAGAGTGCCTTGGCGGCAGGAAACTCGAATTCGAACATCTCTTCCGTCAGTGTCAATTTCATAAGCCTTTCAGTCCTCTCTGTATTTCATCGTCAAGTATCCGTGCATACGTTTCATCAATTGCATTTGGGGACAGACTATCCCTGTCAGGAGTAGAAATATGCTTAATTACATCATTTTCGTTGTGGTACAGTACATGATATAAGATCTCATTCTCTTCTTTAGCGGCAAGTTCGAATTCCTTAAGCAGAATATAGTCATGAGTAGCAATGAAAATCTGTGTCCCTGTCTTCTGTAGTTCGAGCAGGATTCTGACCACGGTCTGCGATAGGTGCGGATTCAGGTTCGCTTCCGGTTCATCCCAAAAAAGGATAGAACCTCGGGTCAAAGTCTCATTTTGGATAAGACGGTACAGCAACCCCAATTTCCGGAATCCTTCGGCCAACAGGGCAAACTCCAACTCACCGGCTCTATTCTTCAAATAAAAAGTCTCGTTCTTTTCCACGACCTTGCCGGATATGGCCTTATTCAAAATGCCAAGAAGCCTTTCACGTTCCGGAGTCAGTTTTCCACGTGCGACAGGAAGAAAGGCCTTATCGATAATATCCAAATATATTTCTTCGTATGCCAATTCTTTCCGACTAAACAGTGAACGGAATCCCGGTGCATTGGCCAACATATCCTTGACAGGGATAAACACAGCTTCCGAACGTGTATCTTCGCTCCAGCCGCTACTCTTGACTTCTGTCTTGTTCAGTGTGGTCAGAGAACAGGAAATGGAACGGTCTTTCATTTCTCCTTCATTGCGCCGGTAAACGGTGATGGAACCCGAATTACGCCCCTTGCTACGGTGAACCAGTCTTCCGATAGAGTTAGGCATGAATACCCCGTTCAACTTCTGGTCGAACGTACGGTCTATCCGTTTGTCTATAAGAGAGCATGCGGCATAGATCGCTTTCATCAGATGGGTTTTTCCAGTTCCGTTCTTTCCGATAATGATATTGATACCGGGTGAGAAAGTTATATCTATATCAGTAAATACAGTGAAATTTGTGGCCTTGAATTTTGTTATCATACGCTGAAGGTTACATAATGGTCGCTCCGTGAAACCTAATATACACGTGGCGATAAGCGAAGATAGGTCTTTAAATTCATTTATCCAACTGTATGAACTAAAAACTATCTAGGCTGACAAAACAGTTCCAACAACTATCAAAAACAGTCCGTATAAGTGTCAGCCAATCTTAAGGACAAGATGTTTAGAAATCTCTGCGGAATGTTTTAAAACAACCTGACAGGAATCACTTGTATCCGGTCCCCGTCTTTCTCGATTACCCGTTCCAATAAAGTTTGGATACAAAAAGATCCCATCCATCAATGTTCTGTACTTCATCAAGCAGCAGATACTCATACTCTGGATAAACATCTCCCAGCATTTCCATCACCAAATTTTCATCCCAATGGGAGATCAGTTCGTTGTCATCGAAATTCAGGTATGCGAAATTCCTATTCTGAAACATCAGCAAAGCCTGAGTAGACTTTCCACATCGACGTGGACCGGTAATCAGCTTGATCTGCCTGCTTGCCAATAATGCGTTGAAATCATAGTTTGAATGACATGTAAGATAAGGTTGAGACAGCAGCCTGCCTCGTTCCTTACGTTGACTGAGTAGGATATTCTTCATGGAAGTAATGATTAAAGAATGAGACATTAAGTACCTTCTACCTGTCTTTTCAAGCGAGGATAACCGTTTTTATTCATTTTATCAATCCTATTGAATAAAAAAAGTAGATTTTATTCAGAATAATATAAATAATCGTATTCAGGAAAGCATCCTGCCTCACCCGACAAACACTTCAAATCAGGAAGGCAGCCATCTTATTTCGCCCATTTAATCCCCATTTACCACCGGATAACCCAACGAAACTACCGGATAACCCCTAAATACGAAAAACACGTTTTTACTATACGACAAAGATTTGTACCTTGCTTCAAGAAACCAAAAGACAAAGACAACTATGGAACGAAGGAGCAAAGCTACATTAGAAATGATTTCCCAGAAGCTGAGTGCCTGGGAATTCCGAAAAGAATACCTGCAAGCAGGTATCACCATCATCAAAATGGCTAAATCACTGGGTATCAACCGTACGTACCTGTCGAATTACATCAACGACACGTATGCCATGAATTTCAACAACTGGCTGAACGGACTCCGCATTGAGGAAGCTAAAAAGCGAATGCTGACCAACCGGCATTTACCTTTAGGCACACTTGCCGGCATGGTAGGATTTACTGACCTGGCCCATTTCAGCAAACAATTCAAACTGAAAGAAGGCATAGCTCCTTCTTACTGGCTACAGAAACAACCGAAACTGAAGCCTGTCAGCGGAAATTAACAGGGAAACACCGGAATCATACCAAAAATCACTACCTTTGTGAACGAAAAACGGAAAATCAATAAAACAAGATATTCATGAATATAGTAGACAAACTGACCGAATCCGTCCACAAGGGCGTCAAAGAACTGTACGGGCAGGAAGTTCCGGCCAAGATGATACAGTTACAGAAGACCAAGAAGGAATTCGAAGGTCACCTCACACTGGTAGTATTCCCGTTTCTGAAACTCTCGAAGAAAGGACCGGAACAGACGGCCCAGGAAATCGGCGAGTACTTGAAACAGCATGAACCGGCTATCGCCAACTACAATGTCATCAAGGGATTCCTGAACCTGACCATCGCTTCGGACGTATGGATTGAACTGCTGAACAGTATCCACGCCGATGCGCAATGGGGCATCCGCAAAGCTGCCGAAGACGCTCCGCTGGTAATGATTGAATACTCATCGCCGAACACCAACAAACCGCTGCACTTGGGACATGTACGCAATAACCTGTTGGGTAATGCGCTGGCCAACATCATGGCTGCCAACGGAAACAAGGTGGTAAAGACCAACATCGTAAACGACCGTGGTATCCACATCTGCAAGTCTATGCTGGCATGGCTGAAATACGGTAACGGAGAAACCCCGGAATCATCGGGCAAGAAGGGTGACCACCTGATAGGTGACTATTACGTGGCTTTCGACAAGCACTACAAGGCCGAAGTGAAGGAACTGATGGCCCAATATCTGGCTGAAGGAATGAACGAAGAGGAAGCCAAGGCGAAAGCCGAAGCCAACTCACCGCTGATGCTGGAAGCCCGCGAAATGCTCCGTAAATGGGAAGCCAATGATCCGGAAGTACGTAGCCTATGGAAGAAGATGAACGACTGGGTATATGCCGGTTTCGACGAGACCTACAAAATGATGGGGGTCAGCTTCGATAAAATCTACTACGAATCACAGACTTACCTGGAAGGTAAGGAAAAGGTAATGGAGGGTCTGGAAAAAGGATTCTTCTACCGCAAGGAAGACGGTTCCGTATGGGCCGACCTGACTGCCGAAGGACTGGACCACAAGCTACTGCTCCGTGCTGACGGTACATCCGTTTACATGACACAGGACATCGGTACCGCCAAGCTGCGTTTCCAGGATTACCCTATCAACAAGATGATTTACGTGGTAGGTAACGAACAGAACTACCACTTCCAGGTATTGTCTATCCTGCTCGACAAGCTGGGCTTCGAATGGGGAAAAGACCTGGTACACTTCTCTTACGGAATGGTGGAACTGCCGGAAGGTAAAATGAAGAGCCGCGAAGGTACGGTAGTAGATGCCGATGACCTGATGGAAGCTATGATAGAGACTGCCAAAGAAACCAGTAACGAATTGGGTAAGCTGGACGGCCTGACTAAGGAGGAAGCTGATGACATCGCCCGCATCGTGGGTCTGGGTGCCTTGAAATACTTCATCCTGAAAGTAGATGCCCGCAAGAACATGACCTTCAATCCGAAGGAATCCATCGACTTCAACGGAAATACGGGTCCGTTCATCCAGTATACCTACGCACGTATCCAGTCTATCCTGCGGAAGGCCGCCGAAGCTGGTATCAGCATCCCGGCAGTTATCCCGACCGGTATCGAATTGAGCACCAAGGAAGAGGGACTCATCCAGATGCTGGCCGATTTCACCAACGTAGTGGCACAGGCAGGCATGGACTACAACCCGTCTATCCTGGCAAATTATGCCTACGACTTGGTAAAGGAATACAACCAGTTCTACCACGACTTCAGCATCCTGCGTGAAGAAAACGAGGCTGTGAAGATATTCCGTCTCGCACTGAGCCAAAATGTAGGTAAGGTAGTGAAACTGGCCATGGGCCTGCTGGGAATCGAAGTTCCGGAACGTATGTAATTTCAGACATATCTTTATACAAAAGCCCGGTATTTGCCGGGCTTTTGACGTTTTCGGGAGAAAGGAAACCAAAAAATAAAAACGATATAATACGCTGGTAAACGCTTTCCGGACAGGCTGAACCCACCCTTACAGTGTAGGTCAACAAACTTAAAAACTCAAAAACTAAAGAACTCAAAAACTAAATTTTGTACCTTTGTTCATCAAAACCCCACACATGGCCAAACAAAAATATTACGTTGTATGGAAAGGAGTCAATCCCGGAATATATACCTCCTGGACAGACTGCCAGCTACAAATCAAAAACTACAAGGGAGCTCTCTACAAATCGTTCGAGACCCGTGAGGAAGCTGAAGCCGCACTGGCTTCTCCAGCTCATCATTACCTGCATCCGTCGAAAGAGAAAGCATCCAAGCCTGTAGGAGAGCCTCAACTGCCTGAAGGGTTCGACTTGAACTGTCTGGCCGTAGATGCTGCCTGCAGCGGAAATCCCGGTCCCATGGAATACCGGGGAGTCTATCTGCAAACCGGACAGGAAATCTTCCACTTCGGCCCCGTACACGGTACGAACAACATCGGAGAATTCCTTGCTATCGTACACGGACTGGCCCTGCTGCAACAGAAGAACCTGCAGATGCCCATCTATTCCGACAGCCGAAATGCACTAAGCTGGGTCCGGCAGAAAAAATGCAAGACCAAACTGGAGCGTACCCCAAAGACAGAGCAACTTTTCCAACTCATCGAACGGGCAGAGAACTGGCTCCAGACACATACCTACACCACTCCCCTGCTGAAATGGGAAACCGAACGCTGGGGAGAAGTTCCCGCCGATTTCGGCCGTAAATAAATCACTGTCATGAAAAAAAGAATCGTATTCCTACTGCTGATATTTCTGAGTTTCTGGGGAGGCTTCCTTCTGCAGAAGCCTTTGTTTATGCTCTATAACGGAGCCATCGGAAAAGGTACGGCA
>URWP01000047.1 GCA_900551645.1 uncultured Bacteroides sp. | reverse complement strand
GCGCAAAGGTAGGTTTGTGAATAATGTGCGTCAAGGCGGAAAATAGTATGGTTACCATAAAACTAAAAGAAATTAAACCATGAGTCCACTCGGAAAAGAATATTTTTCAAAATCACTTACTCATAAAAAAATCTGTTGAGCATAAAAACAGCATGAAAGTTTTCTTCTCCAAGTGGACTCAACTATAAAAATATATGAAAACCATAAGATTATGTTTCCACAATCTGCGTACACAGATATCAATCACCACAAACAGGACGAATGTAGCACCTATTAACCCAGAATGAAACCCCTGGAACGTCTGAATCATATACCGTTTCTACAGTCATTCTTTCTCCAGTTTCGTCAACCAAACGAGAATACCAATAAATAAAGCTACAAGAACGATCATTGTATATTTGAGATAAATCTGCATATCGAGTTCCTGTCCAATAAAATCCCCTTTGCTGAGGCTGTTCTTCTATTGATGAGTATATAGGCATGAAAATACTATTTCCATTAATCTTAGAAGTAAAACGATAACCTCGTACACCATCTTTTTGCTCTATTGTACATTCAGTATTACTTATCAATTCAGTAACCTCATTCATTGTCGGAATATGCCAATTCTCACCCCACTTATAAGTAGCCGCATCCCAATCAAAAATTCCTGAAATATTTGGACATCCTTGCTCATTCTTAACATAATCAATTAAAAACGAATAATCATCCCTATGATTTACATCAGTTCCAGTATTATCCGCCCAAACGTATCCCCATCCTAACTCCTCTGGTTTAGAAGCACCCAGATTATGACTGGCCCATTTTACAGAAAGCCCCAAATCGACAGCCTCTGCCGGTTCATCATTTTCATTGTATGTCAATACAATGTCATAAGAATCATCAATCTCATTTCCGGCACTATCCTTACCCTTCATACTGATAGTATATACATTTTTTCCTCGATGAATCTCAACATCCGTTTCAAAATAATGCCAAGTTCCCTGAAGATTTCCACTAGGAAGTTCTACAGGATTCCAATATCCATCATAAATAAACTCTCTTTTTTCTTCCGTATATAAAGTGATACTTCCATTAAAGCTATAAAAATTATCAACATAGCCTTTTAAAGTTAATGTTTGAATAGGGCCATATCCTTCTAAAATATCACCATCCTTGTGTGAAGTAATTACCATCATCGGCTCTATGCTACTAACCTCTGGTAACTCCAACAAAACTCCACGTTTTAAGGTTATATTGCTTATCGACTTATACCAAATATCTTTATTCATCTCATTTCTTAAAGCAACAGTCAGTTTACCATAAGTCGATACAGGCAGAGGGATATAGAAAGTCTGCACACCTCCCCTCATAGACGAAGGAATAAGCACATTCAATTCATGTGAAGAAAAAGGATTATTTTCCTCGAAGAAAGCATCGGGTATTGTAATATCTTTTACAACAAACCGACCTGAGACATCCGGACTCCAATAATCTGAAGTAATGACCAATGCAGTTGCCTCTTCAGGTACATTTATCTTCAATTTCATCATGGCTGCCAAATGATTAAAGGCAAAGCTTCCATCTTCATTCTTCGTACCAAGCATCGGGCCATAGGTATTTCCTGTATATTCATATTCTGTAGGGAACTCCACTTTCAGCGTATTTCCATCTAACACGGCATTTTCAATATAAGGATAATAAGCGACCGCAGGAGATTCCTTCTCTGCCAATTCACCTACAAAACGGGCTGTTTCATTGTTTTCTGATATTAGGCTGAATGGAATATTAACACTACCCTCACTCCCGAATACCCCAATGCGATCCGTTGGTGACCAGCTTACGTTTCCGTTTTCATCTACCACCGTACGGGTATCCACATTATCTGCGATACGAACAGTTATCACAGTTGTCCCATACTCAAATGTTTCTTTATCACTTTCACTACATCCTGCAACGAACAAAAGCAAAAATAACATTGCAGTAAACAAATTAATATGTTTCATAGTCACATCATTATACCTCATCCCAAAATCCACTTTCAATATCCCACGGTTCATTACCTTCAGTATTCACACTAGATACCAAACAAGCATTTTCAATAACCATTTCTACACATTCCACAACTGGGGCTTCATAAGATTCTTTTTCGCAATTCAAATTTTCATTTTTTAAATTTTTCATAGTAACATTATATTTTTATTGATTAAACATGTTCACAAAAAATATAATTTAGATACAAGGATTTCAAATTAATCTAAACTATCAATATTACAAATGTACCTATTTTTCATTTATCAACATGTCACCCAAAATGGTGATATTTAAATTTAAAAACAAAGTATTCTGCAAAAGTGTTTCCATAAGACTTTTTTTTGAAAGAAGAAGGAGGAACCTAGAAGAAAAATGAAAAGAGTTAAATATGTTTTCATTAGCATCAAAGAAGATACAATAAAAAGATGTATATTTGTCTCCAAAACAACAGATATGTCACAAAAAATATTTTTTTTATTGTTACTCCTAACTATCCCAACAATCATCAGTGCAACCAATATTCCTCTAGATACTCTGTTGACCCAATATTATGCACGGGCCGCACATCTGATGGAAATCGGTCGTTACGATGATGCACAATCTACGTTCGACAGTGCCTTTGCTGTAAAAGGAGCAAATCAATCACCCGTCTACCCTGTATTATTGAATGAACAGGCTACCTTACTGGTATATCTCGGAAAAACAGAAGAAGCTTTCGAGATGAAGAAAAGTATCCTGCCCTATCTGCCACAGGTGACAGACCTGGAGAAACACATCAGCGTCTACAATGACCTGGCCATCCTCTACCGACAGCGGCACATGAACGATTCGACCCTTTACTACTACAACAAGGCTCTGGAAACAGCCCTGCAATACAAGGATGAAAGCTGGATAACCCATATCTACAATAATCTGTCCGTATTCTATTTCAATATCCGCCAACTGGATGAAGCAGAAAAATATACTGACCTGGCAGCCGAACACAGCGTAAATACCGATGATACATTTGTAACCTTCAGTTTCTGGCAGCTAAGAGCTGCCATCAAGTCGGAACTGAATAAACTGAAAGAAGCCGAATCCGCTATCCGTAAAGCCTGGAACATAGCCTGCCAGGCTGAGGACAATGCTACCACCTGGAAAATGAGATGCATGCCATCCCTGTTAAGAGTCTTTGAACGAAAGGAACAACCCGATTCGGTAGAACACTATCTTCAAATGGGAAACAGACTACTGAAAGACATACCCATTCATTCTATTCCAGCCATTGGATTCATACAAGTACGGGCCGCAACAGAAATGAATCGAGGAAATCACCACCAGGCCTTGAAAGATTACCTGTGGCTACGGCAACAAGATATCGGCAGCGAGCCCAAAACCCTATTAACCCAAATCGCCCAATGTTATCATGCTACAGGAGATGACCGCTTGGCCTACACCTACATGGACAGCGCCCGCATGTGGACCGATACTTTGTCACAGCATAACCTGACCCAACAGATGGCTAAATTCAATGTAAAATACCAGACCCAAGAAAAAGAATTACAGATAGCGCATCTGCAACAAGAAAAGCTGGCTAATCAGGCGACTTTCCTAAAAACAGTAACAAGTGCCGGATGTTTACTTGCACTTGCTGTTTTAGGCATAGTGATATTGTATTATAAGAAACGAAACACAGAAAAGGAAATCCGCCTGCTGAAACAGGAAAAGGAACTGGATTCTACCAGACGATACATTGAAGGACTGGAAGAAGAATGCAAATTCTTCGCTAAAGAGTTGCATGACGGCATTGCCAATGACTTGTTAGGCATTCAGATGAAAATGGCCCTTTCAAACGAACAAACATCTCAGGAAGTGATAGAAATGATACAAAAAGTACATCACGATGTGCGTAACATCTCACACGATCTGATGCCTCCTGAATTCGAACGGCTCAATCTGAACGAAATTCTACAACATTATGCACAGACGCAAGCAAAGAACAACCAACTGGAAATCGAATTCCAAACGAAATCAATGAATGATACAGTCACAGAAAACCTTTCAAGCCGGACTGCACGGGAAGTCTATCGGATTGTCCAGGAAGTAACCACCAACATTCTGAAACATTCAACCGGAGTGACTCGTATAGCCATAACCTTAACCTACCACACGGACGGAAAATGTGAACTACAAATTACCGATAACGGGAAACAATCAAAACCGACAGAAAACAATCTTACCATGCAAGGAATCGGACTACGTACGGTAACCGACCGGGTCAAGAGCATTGAAGGCAGCATCGATTTTCGGTCTACAGCAGGAAATAACCAGTTCTTTTTATCATTCAAAAACACACAAAATGAATAAAGAAATCTATAACATACTGATAGTGGAAGATCATCCGATAGTTTCAGAAGGTATAAAAGCTATTGCATCTCAACTGGAAGCAACAGCCTGCAAAGCACCCAAGACACTGGAAAATCTGACTAAGATTCTGGAAACAGAAACATTCGACCTATATATCATAGACCTTGGACTTCATGAGACCAACGGCTTTCAGATTATTGAGCAGTTAAACAAACAGTACCCTGCCGGAAAGATTCTGGTATATACCATGCATGTAGAACCTTGGATTGTTGCGAAACTCAGTACTTCAGACATAATACATGGAGCTGTTGCTAAAAGTTCTCATCTTGAAGAGCTGAAAATTGCCATACAAATCATCAGAGACGGTGGTACGTATTTCAGTCAGGAATTTGCAGATTTACCTGGTTACAAAAAATGTCCTCCAACAGAAAAGCCGATTCCTTCTGAGTTGGCAGGACGTGAAAAAGAAGTCCTCGCCTATCTGTCCCAAGGTATGAGTACCTCAGAAATCGCCAAGAAAATGTTTCTCAGTACAAATACCGTACATACCTACCGGGAGAGACTGATGGACAAACTGAACGCCAAGAATGTAGCAGAACTCATCTATAAGACAAAAAATCTATTCTAGACTTTCTCCAGACAATAGAGGATGTCAAAACTAAAATGATTACTCCCCAAAGTAACAGATTATAACTATAATATTTAAAGAGGGCCGTATCAAACTCTGTATTGAGTAATGATACGGCCCTTTTTAATCTTTTAGGGTGCTCAAATTTCAAATTATAAGTTCATTTTTTCAAAAATGAATTTTGACACCCTCTCTATTGGTTTCTCATCAGTAACAAACTTACTGATAGATATATTCTACCGACGATTTCTTGAAACGGACTGTACGGGTATTGTTTGCCCCGGCTCCATTATGCTCCAAACTGGCATTGCTGCCTTTTACCAACCAACCGGTTACATTCGGATTATAGCAAGCCAACAGCAACCAGTTCCTGTTGATACCCGAACCGTCCCACTGACATCCTACACCATAGAAAGTCAACGGCTCTTCACCTTGTCCTTTAATACTCTGTACAGAAAAGCTCCACAATTCACCCAAATCCTGTCCATCCAGTTGCAGACCGGAACGCTTCTCCAAAATAATCTTGCTCCGATACTCTGCCCCGCCAAGTTGCGGATTAAATTCAGCCCATGATGTCGGAATGGTAAAACCGCCGAATATCGAACGATAATCATCGAAACTAGGCATCTCATATCCATCCGGTGCCAAAGATGCAGGTTCCTGCTTATTGATATGCATCGATTCACTGCTTCGCCATCCGTCCAAAGTTATCTTACTGTCTTTATAGATTGCTTTCAATGCTACGCCATCATTCCCTTCATAAGCTGCATTCCAAAGATACAGATACTCTTCCTGTGAACAAGTGTTCAGATAATCCTGTACCGTCTTTCCAGCCAGACGTGCAGGGTCTTCCGCGCTCAATACCTGGTCCTCAAAATCCTTTGAATTTCCTAAAGCATTGTAACGACACCACCAGATACCGTTCAAATAGGTTACCGGCAATCCATAATTACGACGGATTACAGTATAAGTTTCGGTCTCCTGCTGGTCGGCTATCCGACGGACTATCAGTCTGGCAGACTGTTTCCGGCCATCTGCTTTCGGGTCATTCGGCTTCCACCCTCCCAATACACGGTACGTATTCACTCCATCGGCCACTTCTTCTACCTTCACCCACGGATCTTCTCCATCAAACCGTACAATCAATTCCATTCCTGCCGGAAGAATAAAACGTCCCATTTCATTATCGATATACCGACCGAAATCACAAGTATAATTCTGGCTATCAAAAGTAAAACCTTCCAAACGAATCGGATTCTCCTCCAAAACAAATGTAATACAATCCTCTTCATAGGCTTCCTTTAATCCCTTACGGCGGAAAAATACTTTTACCTCTTCTTCTGCATATCCGGGAGGAAGCAATCCTTTATGAATGATGAATTTATTCTCTCCTATAGTGCCGGATGCAACCGGTTCTACGGTTATCAAAGAATTCTGAGAGGATTCAAATTCCAATTCATCGTCACAATGAAGCGCCAATGTAAAATCCATTCCACGGCTAGGCACTGACAAGACATTGCCCGATGTCAGGACCTGTACACCTTCAGGCAATGAAGATAAATCTTTATTGACTGTTATAGTCGCATCCAAGTCCGGATGCAATGAGGCGTCTCCCCCATCTTCCCAATCAAGGATATCCAAAGTAACTCCATTATCCGAAGACGCATCTTTACGAAGGGCCAACGTATAAACGGTATTACGCTTCAACGCTTTCTCTTCCAGCCTTTTTGTCAACGTCTTGGAATTTCCGTCTACCACAGCCTCAACAGAAACTTCCAACCCATCATTTTCCTGTTCGTATACATAAAGTACCCCTGAAACAGAAGCCTTCAACGCATCATCAAAATGAACAGTAACATCGCTACGGTCTACACCCTCAGGAGACTCTACATCTCCTTCCTGTGAAAACAAATAAACAGATTGTGCCGCATTCTTCAGTGTCAGGCTATTGACAGCAAGATTTCCGGAAACAGATAAATCGAAACGAACAATTCCCCGCTTCAGACTCAAAGTCTGTTCTCCTTGGGTTTGAGCACCTAACTCCAATTTACCTGTAAAGAAATGAACAGGTTTCCCGTCTTTCAGAGGTAAAGTCTCTTTCAGCCACTCTGATTCACTGCATCCTTTCATAGCGTCCATATCAAATATTCCACCTGTATTGGCTAACATGTACAATGTACCCTCATCAGCAGTAACCGGCAAATTATATATCCCCCCAACTGGCGACAAATCTTCAAATATCTGCGTCAATACTCCCCCTTCGAACAGGCATGCACGCATATCCGTGATTTTATCCTCTTCATCAATTGTCTGTCCGGAACCAGCATAACTTACTACCTCAGGAGCTACAAGTAAAGAACCGGTTCCACCGTCCCATTCTTTATCCGCTGCGTCATCCGAACATGCGGCAAAAAACAGTCCGAACAAAAGAATTCCAACCCAACCTAAAAATTTTATTTCTTTCATGTCAAATCTCAGCTTATATGATTCAGCATTATTCATAAATATATTCTACAGGTGTTTTTACACAACGTATTGTACGAGTCTTTGATGCATTGTTGTCAGCATACTTAAACCAGTTACCCCGACCATCCGCTCTCGGATAACCTTCTAT
Organism: uncultured Bacteroides sp.; assembly: GCA_900551645.1. GTDB lineage: Bacteria > Bacteroidota > Bacteroidia > Bacteroidales > Bacteroidaceae > Phocaeicola. The sequence goes on along the minus strand of URWP01000047.1, from coordinate 5,660 downwards.
CAACCAAGTCTTGTTTCCATTTCCATAAGTAGCGTACAGTACCATCATCGATGAAATACTCTTTTCACCCCACTGGTGACCCAATCCGAAAATAGTCCAATGAGCATTATCATACACAAAGTCATAAAGTCCTACTGTGCCATACGAAATTCCATCAACTGTCAGATTACGTTCAGCCACTGTAAACATCAAACGCTGCCCAAGTTTATTGTCAAACTCTCCCGGATTAAAATATTTCAGATTACAGTTCTCGCCCCATGTAAAGAAACGATAATCATCGTATCCAGGTATCTGATAACCTTCAGGAGCCATCACTGTAGGCTGCAATGATCCGAAGCTACCTGAACCAGCAGACTGATAACCCTCGTAATAAAACGTACTTCCTTCATGAGTCAGCTTCAGACCTTCCAGATTTCCCGCCTGATATTGGTCTCCCATAATGCGTAACAATTCATCATCCGGACAATTCTGCAGATAACTGAACAAGTCACTGTCATCTGCTACGGGATCATCCTTTACCAGAATTTGATCAGAAAATTTCTTTACATTACCACGAAGATTATATTTACACCACCAGGTACCGTTTACATTAACTACCGGCAATCCCCAATTCTGCCGTTTCACAGTATAAACTTCTCGATTACCACCATCAGTGTCAGTCACTACCAGCTCAGCCTGTTGTACACGACCATCAGCCAAAGGGTCATTGGGCTTCCATCCGGCCAAGATACGATATACACCGGCAGTCTCTTCAGGAACAACTTTCATCCATGGTGCTTCATCTGCACCAACCTCTACTGTAACCGTTCTTCCTTCAGGCAAGATGAAGGTACCAAGTTCTCCATCAACGTAACCTTCAAAATCACAGACAGCCTCTGCATCAAAAGCCAACTTTCCTGTCAACCGGATAGGATTCGGCAAAAATTCCAATACTACCCTTCCTGTATGCACCTGTTCTTCGTAAACATCCAGATACACATACTCCTGTACATCACCAGGCATCTTGCGCTGGCTTTTCACACTGACTTCAGCTATCTGCTGCATCACACGTGAAACAGACTGAGACACTACAGTTACACCATCGGCTATTCCATTCACTCTCAATTCTGCACCAGATTCGGCTTTTAAAGCCAGACGGAAGTCACCTCCCCAATAAGGGACCTGTACTGTATCACCACGCTGATTTACTGTAACCCCTTCAGACAACTGCGAAGCGGAAGTGTCCACCAGTCCTTTCAGAACTAATCCTGAATCAGATGAATTTCCTTCCAACCAATCATCAGTCAACACTTCTACACGAATATCCGCACCGTTTCCATATACTTTTAACGTATAGACAGTATTTCGTTTTACAACAGGGAGTGTAGTCTTCAAAACATGCCAGGCTCCATCAGCAGTTGTCACCTGAATCTCTACTGCATGCGGTTCTGTCCCCTGTTCACATATATAAAACAAAGTTTCTGTTCCACCGGAAAAAGGTACACTGGTGAAATCTTTCTCCATATTGACTGATTCTGCCCCTGATGGAATCCGTACCTCTTCGGACAACTCATTGATATAACCTTTCTGCACAACATCTTCAATCCTCACACGATTTACCTGAACACCTTCAAACGAAGAATCCAAATCAATTCGTGAGACACTACGTTTCAAAGCCACTGCAGATGAGATAAGTTCTTCATCCAAAGAAAATTTACCCGACATAACCAATCCATTTGCTGTCATTTCTCCAGATGTAGCCTCCAAACTCAGAAAATCGTCTAATGTAGTTTGTCCGATCTGGAGATTTCTATTTTGAACAACAGTTGCAGCATTTGCCAGAAAATAGACAGTACCTTTTACTTCTGAAGGTTTAAACTGAAGAAATCCTGATACGTCCGGAGTCATCGAAGTAAACACTTCTCTCAATATTCCTCCTTCAAAACGAAAACCTGACACTTCATTTATCTGATTCTCTGCATCCGATATCTCTCCCTCTGTCATAGCAGACGCAAGCATACGCACACGAACCGCATCTCCAGACAAAGCACCTGACGTGTATTCTTCAGCAGTACATCCACAAAAGAGTAAGAACAGACACACATATATCCAAACTATATCTTTCATTTTCTTTATCATATCGTATAACTAGCTTTAATGTCTCAATAAACTATCAATATTTATGAGGGTTGTTTTTACTGTTCAGATAAGTAGCCGAATCTATCGGGAACTGACTGATGTTACGTACATAGAAATTATTCATCAGACTTTCGGCCCATGGTCCGTATGTAAATGAGCTACTATGACCATATCCCATAACATGTCCTAACTCATGGAACATGATACTACAAGCATAAGTATTCGTATAATGTTCAAACCATGCCTGCTGATAAGCTCCAAATGTACTTCCACCTCCCAAACCGATAACACCATTTCCGGGATAAACCAGACCTACCTGTAAAGTACGCTGCTGTCTCATCTGTTGCAATACTTGCTCCACTTTTATCGGATTCTTATTATCATCATAAAGTTGGTCAGCATTCTCCTGCAGAATCTGTTCATGCTCGGGCATATCAATCATATAAGTAAAGTTAAGGAACAATGCCACCGATTCGCGACAATGTACCGGACGGATTCCCATCCAGTTTCCTACCGGTCCACCATCCTCTTTTTCCGGATCTCCACCATAGAGCCCCCAATAAATATTCCAACCATGCATTATCTTCTGCAATTTACCCCAAAACGGATCGGATGATTCAACTTTAAACTCCGTTGCAGCCAGCTGGGAAGCTTCAAGTTGAGGAACCTGTATCTGCCTTCCCGATTCCAGACGACAGACAGAAGCACGTTGTACCAATGGTAAGACCTCATAGAAATCGGCAAAACCTGGAATAGAATCGAAATAAGCCAAATCGAAATACTCATCGCTGATGGCCGGAACACGAGCCTTGACCAGTGCGCCTTTTAAACTACGTGGAGAATAAAATCGTACATGCAATTCACCTGCTTCTGTTACATTTAATTGCAGTGGTTGAGCTGTATTGAATTTACGCTGCGAAGGATCGGTATAAACCTCTTTCGGTTCATCATCCTGTAGAATCTTACGATAATCTCCTGCTTTATAAGCATCTTCAGTAAGAAACATGACAGCAGAACTATCATCCGGATGATTCACCACCGTCATTACCCGATAAATATGGTTTCCTTCCAGCTGGTTCTGGCTGTACGCATATGACTGACGAACCGTTTCGTTACGATAACTGCGTATATGTAAAGCCACCTCTCCATTCAAAGAGCTTCCTTCGGACAAAGGCATAAACAGATAAGAAGTATTCTCATTTAAATCCAAATCTTCCATCACACCGTTACTCTTACCTGAAAAACTTCCGTCTCCCGAAAACGTAGTACAGAAATACACTTCACCAAAAGAAAGATGTCTATCCGTCACCGCATGGCGGACATAAGGATTATTATAACCGAACTCAAAGTCAGCCCGTGCAATAATCCGCTGTTGACTCACATCCTGACGGATAGAAACAACCTCCTGTTTCCCGGATTCAGTCTGGCGGACATTAACCGTAAACGGAGTCTGGGAATAGAAATATTCGGCCTCCAATGGTTTCTGCAAATCTTCTGGAAACGACAACCAGGTATCATTAAGATGTTGCGGCTGATAAATCACCGCCCGATCTTTACTTTCATCACCTTTAACACCTAAAACCAACAAACGGTAACTACCTTCATGAAGACCTTCCATATAAATTTCTGAGGTAGACGGATTATATTTACCTTTAATATCCTCCAACCGATCTCCATTTTCATTGACTACATAAAACTCCAACCGGTCATAACGGGACTCCTGCCGTGACTCGGCACGTGAATTCCCTTCACCATAATCCATATCATACAATTTGAATACTGCTTCCGAAGTATCTGTATCCACTGAAGTTTGCCACTCCTCCTGGCTACATGCCACCAGTAACAAACTACATAAAAAAGTAATAAACGTAACTCTAGTCATTCGTTTCATTGCTTTCATGCTATGATAATTTAAAATTCTCATTCAATTACATACATTTTTGAAACAGATACAAAAGATAAATACGACTTCCCCTTCTTACACCTCATTAAATAATCCTTATCCGATAGAATTTGTCAATCAGTGAAGCAGCGATGTATTAAATCCTATGTGGGTCAAGTCTAGTTCTTCTCTTCAGTACCCCATTCACACTTGATAACCTCAGCCTATATTATAAAAGTACATAAAATACTCATTCCCCAATACAAAGATATATATTTTCCGTAAAATTATACTCCTATGCCATTCCAGTACAATCTTTTCAAATCCAACTCATGCCAATCAATTGCAAATTACTTATTCCCAGCAATCTGCAAGAAGTATTCATTCAGAATTTCATCTACTTTTATATTCAAAACAATCCAAAAAGGAAAATGTTCAGGAGGAATCGTTAACAAAATCAAAATTCTAAAAGTAAAACAGCGTATACAACTCACATTGCATACGCCACTACAGAGATTAATAAGACCTGTTATATCATCAACGTAAAAGTCTATCGGAAATAACGCGAATATCGAGGCTTCTCATTCTTACCGAAAAGCAACTTATCTATGGAAAACAATCCAGGACCAGCTATCCACAACAAACAAAAAATCAGCAGAAATATAAGCGACAACTCACCACCCTGGATGTTTCCCCCATGTACTCCCCAAAAAGCTACCCCCATCGTCATAATCATCGGAAGAAGAGACAAGCGGAACAGTAACCCTAATATAAATCCACAGGAACAGACAACTTCGGCAAAAATAGCCAATCCAAGAGAATAGGTAGAGCCAATGCCAATAGGGTCAGGAAACGAGACAGACAACATATCAAAATCGATGATTTTCATGATTCCATGCATCAGCAACAAACCACCGAACAACAAACGCAAAGCTAACAGGAACCAGGAGAAACAAATCTCTTCGGCTACCCGTTGTGTAAAAAAGAAAGCATTTTTCATACGTATAACCTGTCATCTATTAAAAACAAATGCAAGATAACAGAAAAAAAGAAGGAAACAAAATAAAAAGATAACATTTTAACAGAAGCTACTAAAGCAAAAACAACAAAGGGCCTACCGTTTCCGATAGACCCTTCAAAGTATATGGTGTATACAGAATTATTCAGCTTTAGGGGCTTCCTCTGTAACAGTTTCAGTAGCTTCTGCAACAGGTTCTTCAGCAGCTGCAGCAGACTTCTTAGAACGACGAGTACGAGTAGCTTTCTTAGCAGCAGTCTTGGCCATATTCTCGTTGTAGTCAACCAATTCGATGAAACACATTTCTGCATTATCACCCAAACGATGACCAGTCTTGATGATACGAGTATATCCACCCGGACGGTCAGCCACCTTTACAGAGATTTCTTTGAACAGTTCAGTTACAGCGAACTTATCCTGCAAGTTGCTGAATACAACACGACGTGAATTAGTAGTATCTTCTTTAGATCTAGTAATCAGCGGTTCAACGAACTTCTTCAAAGCTTTAGCCTTCGCAACAGTCGTAGTGATTCTTTTGTGCTTGATCAAAGAACATGCCATGTTTGACAGCATTGCATTTCTGTGAGAAGCAGTACGACCTAAATGGTTGAATTTTTTATTATGTCTCATTTTTTATTCTTT
>URWP01000046.1 GCA_900551645.1 uncultured Bacteroides sp. | reverse complement strand
TCTACAACCTCACGGTCGTTTACTTTGTTCAATGTGCTGTCATAGGCCTTTTCCAGGTCTTCTTTGCTGACAGTGGTTGCTGCATCACCGTTTTCGTATGCATCCCAGTTGAAATCTTCAATAGGAGCAATGTTCTTTAAGTTTTCCATTAATTGATTAATTGATTTTAAATAACTAATTGTGTTAGACTTTATATAGTTTATCTAATTCGGGCGCAAAATTACAACAAATTTCTGATATAGAAAAGTTTTCGGCCTGATATGTTGTAAAAAAAGTAGCTTCCTCCGGATTTCTCCGGAAGAAGCTACGGCAGAGGGCAGATTAATCTTCAAGCAGGTAGTCTATCGTAGTAACTACCCGTACATTTTTGATATATGGGGTATTCGGGTCACGGTCGGATATGCTGAACTGTCCTTGTGAAGCCTGTTTGATTTTCCCGAGACGGCTTTCAGAGTCTTTGGCAAATTTTTCTGCTGCTTCACGGGCGTTCTTGGTAGCCTCTTCAATCATTTGTGGCTTGATTTTGTTCAGGCTGGTGTACTCGTATACTACATTATAGCGATAATCGCCGGAAGTGATGGCGATACCCCGTTTCAGCAGTTCTCCTTGTTCGGAGATAAGTTTTCTTACCAGTTCGGTCTTGTTGGAGTTGACGGTAATGACACTGGTTACGTTATAGCGGTAAGGGGTGTCCCGGTCGCCGCTATACCGTTCGGCTTTCATGTCGATGATTTCAGGGGCATTGATGCTGATTTCCTTTTCATCGATACCTTGTTCTTTCAGGAACTGGATGATGGTCTGGTTGTTCTGCTTGATGTCCTCATACAGCTTGTTCAGATCGTTTCCCAGGTTCTTGTAAACCAAAGGCCAGATAACCTTGTCGGCCTGTACTTCCATTTCAGCCAGTCCTTTTACGGTGACTGTACGGTCTTTTGCAGCAAATGTGTTCAATCCTTGCCGGATGAAAATTCCCAGAAGGATCAGCCCTACCATGATGAGGGCAGCTTCAAGTTTTAAGTTCTTCATGATACTTTGTTTTTAGATGGTGATTGTTTCATTTCCTTGATCCGTTCCAATACAGCCGATACGTTCTTGTATTCCTGTAGCAGAAGCCTGGCTTCATCATGGGTGAGTCCTGCTTTGTCCTGTAGGATACGTATACCTCGTTCCATCAGCTTCCGGTTGCTCAGTCTCATGTTTACCATGCTGTTTCCCTGTATTTTTCCTAACTTGATCATCAGCACCGTACTGATCATGTTCAGAATCATTTTCTGTCCGGTTCCGCTTTTCATGCGTGAACTGCCGGTAATGAATTCAGGTCCCACTACTATTTCTATGCTTATATCGGCAGCTTCGGAAAGTGGTGAGTCCGGATTGCTGCAGATACCTGCCGTAAGCAGTCCGTGTTTTCGTGCTCCGGCGATGGCTCCCAGTACGTAGGGTGTCGTACCCGAAGCTGATATACCTATCAGGCAGTCTTTTTCGGTAGGCCGGTAGGCAAGCACATCTTTCCAGCCTTCTTCCGGATGGTCTTCTGCTTGTTCCACCGCATGTCTCAATGCTTTTTCTCCTCCGGCAATGATGCCGATTACGGTATCTTCAGACATACCGAAGGTAGGAGGGATTTCCGAGGCATCCAGTACTCCCAGGCGTCCGCTGGTTCCGGCACCGATGTAGAACAATCGTCCGCCTGTTTGAAGCCGGGGTAATGCCTGTCCGATAAACCGTTCCACTTGCGGAAGACAACGCTCTACTGCATCGGCAACCCGGTGGTCTTCCCGGTTGATATCGTGCAGCAGGTCATGAACGGACTGCTGTTCCAGATTGTCGTACAAGGAGCTTTCTTCTGTGATTCGTCTGAAATTCATGATTCTCTGGTGTTAGGAATGAAGATGGTAGACAGCCAGTTCGTCTATCGGCTTTTTTATGAAACGGCCGATGGACAGATGCAGTTCAGATGCGCTTTCGCGGATTTCTTCCTGAAAATACCAGGCTATGGAACCTACAAAAGATACGGGCCACGTTTGCCGGTAGAGCAGTACATTCCGTGTGAAGAAAGCAGTAAAACAGTCTTTCAGGAAAACTTTCATTTCCGGAACTTCCCGTTGCTCATATATATATGGAGTAAGACTGGCCAGAAAACGGTTGGCCTGTGGTTGTTTGTATACTTTTTCCAGTATGTCTGAAGGTGTCAGTCCATACCTTTTCATCAGCCCTTCTGCCAGGAAATCGGGAAGCTGCCTTTTCAGGCAGTCACCCAGGAAACGTTTTCCCAGGTAAGCGCCACTTCCTTCGTCTCCTAAGATATAACCGAGAGGAGAGATGTTCCCAACGATTCGTGTGCCGTCATACAGGCAGGAATTGGATCCGGTCCCCAGAATACAGGCGATACCCGGCTCATGTTGGCAGAGAGCGCGTGCTGCTCCCAGCAGATCGGTATTTACCTGTACTGTAGCCTGTGGGAACAGGTTACGGAGTGTACGGGTAATTCCTTCCGTCCGTTCAGGCAAGCATCCGGCACCATAAAAATGGATGGCGGTACAATCTGACAAGGCAGAAGCAGGTAATTGAGGAATCAATTGTTGGAGGATGATTCCATCGATGTATGCTTTATCCATGTGGAAGGGATTGATTCCTTCTGTCTGGATGGTCTGTCGGTCGGATAGAGTCGTGCCGAAGCACCAGTCCGTTTTAGTTGCTCCACTGTCTGCTATCAGTATCATAGGCATGTTCCAGTTTTTTGTGTATCAAAACAAAGATACAAAAAAAACCGGGTTGTATACAGAAGATACATGATATTTTGAAGGAGGCATACATAAAAAATCACGGTATCTCTTCAATGAAAGAAATACCGTGATTCTATGCTTTAAAGTGTGAAGGAGATTAGTGGCAATGTCCGCATCCGCCTCCACAGCATCCGTCTTCTTCCTGATGGTCGCCTCCGCAGCCTTCACCGCTCATGGCGTTTACCAGGCTTTCTATTTCTTTATTGGTCGCATCGCGCATTTCGATGACAGTTCCTTCGAAAATCAAATCCTTGCCGGCATGTGGGTGATTCAGATCAAGTACCACTTTGTCGTCTGTTATTTCGCCTACGTTGGCATAGAATCTGTTACCTTCCTGGTCGTTCAGCATGATGATATTACCCGGGAAGATATTTTCACTGTCGAAGTTGCCTTCCGGATCGCAGAACATTGATTTCGGCACCTGGCGTACACCGTCTTCGTCGCGTTCACCGTATGCTTCATTGCATGGAATGGTGAAGTTGAAAGAGGAACCCTGTGAGAGCGCCATAATTTCTTTTTCAAATCTTTCCAAGGTATAACCCAGACCTGAAATGAACTGGAACGGATGTTCTGCCGGTGCTTCTTCCAGCATTTCTTTTTTACCGTCAGTGATAGCATAAAGCTTATAAGCGACTGTGATGTATTTATTTTCCATGTGATTAAATAAATGATATGATTGATTCTGGCGGCAAAGGTACAACTTTTCATTGACCTTACAAGCAGACTATTCGTTTTCTTCCTCATCTGCGGCCTGTTTTTAGTAATTGTTTTGAATTTGTTGCCGGTTGATTGGGCATGTTCAGGTTATGGCAGTTACTTATAAAAATCCGGGTACGATTGAGTACCTGTTGAGCGGGATGCCCCTCTTTTCCCATTTCCCTGTTGCAGATGAGCCGTGTCTTCGGTACTTTGTAGCCTATACGTAGTCTTATAAGTATAAAGAATGACAAAATGTAAATATATTCATCTGTTTGAATCGTGAATTTTGTTTTTAAAAATAAAGAAATCTTTATATTGAATATGTTTTGATAATAAAATGATAGTTGTATCTTTGCCGTGTAATTACAGGACGACAATAGATATAACTTTAAAATATAATAATAAGATGGAAGCAACGAATGAATATCGTGTAGAACATGATTTGTTGGGCAAACGCGAATTGCCTGTTGATGCATTGTATGGAATCCAGACCTTACGTGGGCTGGAGAACTTTTCAATCAGCCGTTTCAGACTGAACCAGTATCCGCTGTTCATTAATGGTCTGGCTTATACGAAATGGGCGGCTGCAGATGCCAATCATCAGTTGGGTTTGCTGACCGATGAGCAGTTCAATGCGATAAAAGCAGCTTGCGAAGATATTCTGGCTGGCAAATATCACGACCAGTTCCTGGTAGATATGATTCAGGGTGGGGCAGGTACCAGTACAAACATGAATGCCAATGAAGTGATAGCTAATATTGCTCTGATGCACATGGGACATCGTCCGGGAGATTATGATTACTGCTCTCCGCACGACCATGTTAACCGTTCGCAGTCCACTAACGATGCTTATCCTACCGCTATTCATATCGGCTTGTATGCCAGCCATCTGAAGATGCTTCCCCATCTGAAGGAACTGATCGCTTCCTTGAATAAAAAAGGCGATGAATTTGCGCACATCATCAAGATGGGACGTACTCAGCTGGAGGATGCCGTTCCTATGACACTCGGTCAGACCTTCCATGGCTTTGCCAGCATTCTGGAGAATGAATTGGTTCATTTGGATGAGGCTGCTGCCGATTTCCTGGCTGTCAATCTGGGTGCTACGGCCATCGGTACCGGTATCTGCTCGGAACCGGGTTATGCTGAAAAGGCAGTAGAAGCACTGGCACGCATCACCGGTTGGAAGGTAGTGTTGTCTGAGGATTGGGTAGGAGCCACCTCCGATACATCCTGTATGGTAGGTTATATGTCTGCCTTGAAGCGTGTAGCGGTGAAACTGAGCAAAATCAGCAACGATTTGCGCCTGTTGTCCAGTGGTCCTCGTTGCGGACTGGGCGAAATCAACCTTCCTGCCCGTCAGCCGGGTTCTTCCATCATGCCGGGCAAAGTCAATCCAGTCATTCCGGAAGTAGTTACTCAGGTAGCGTTTAAGGTAATGGGTAATGAACTTTGCACAACGATGGCCGGAGAAGCCGCACAGATGGAACTGAATGCCATGGAACCGGTGATGGCACAATGCTGTTTCGAGTCCATCGACCTGCTGATTCAGGCATACGATACTCTGCGTACGCTTTGTATAGAAGGTATTACCGCCAACGAACAGAAGTGTATCGATGAAGTGCATAACAGTATCGGAGTGGTGACCGCCTTGAATCCTTATATCGGCTATTGCCAAGAAGGCTTTGGAGACAGGCCGCAGTGTGTATCAGCTGGTATTGGACGAAGGTATTCTGACAAAAGAAGACCTGGATACCATCTTGAATCCGAAAAACATGGTCCGTCCGGTAAAACTGGATATCCATGCGAAGAAATAACTCCTGAAATACAGCTTAAAAAACGAACGTACGTATTGTTCAGAACGTACGTTCGTTTTCAGTAAAACGTCCTCATGTTCACATTCAAACATGAGGACGTTTTTGGTAATGTATCCGGCTTCTGCCGGCGATTTTATATTAATTTATTGATAATGAGTTGATTATTTTTTATGTATTGCCATATTCATCTCATTTTCATAAATGTGGCTGTAAATTCCTTACACTTCCTCATATCTTGTCTATACGAAGCAATCGAATAAGTATTGTACTTTTCAAATACATCCAGACCTCTGCCTAGGGAAATTATCCATCCGGTATCAGTCTTGATACATCTGTCATGGAAATCTTTGAATTTATATTCAAACTCAATACCATATGATGCTAAGTCATCTTTAATATCGTCTAGTTTATCTATCAGTTCTGGAATTTTCTCTTCCTCCTCATTGGTGATGAGATGAAGTTTTAAGTCATCTACTGGTCGGGTATTGATGAGCATTAAAGCAAATTCCATAAAATTCTTGATTTGCCATGAAGTGCGTATATAAGGATCTTCCACGGTGATACTATTTGCTCCTGCCATATAAGGAGCAAACAATTTCTCGTAACTCACACCGGTTTGTCCCATTCTAAAGGTCATGCTCTTTTCTTGCAGAATATGAATACGGGGGCGCTTTGCAATTTGACAGCTCGAGTTTCTTTCTTCCTCTGCGGAGCATTTTTCTGTAATACCTTCATTCAAAGGCTGAGCATCTGCATCGGTTAGCTTCCCAGTCGCTGTACTTATCGTTGAGTTTATTGGAATTATAAGAGGATTACTAACTTTTTCCAATGTCTCAACATTCGTTTCTATACCTGTTTTTAGATTGATATATTTGAATATCGCTGGTTCAGCCTTGAATGTTTCATCAACTACATAAAGTTGGTCTTTTACGCGTTTGCGGCATTCCGCTGCAAAGTCAACCAATTCATACGCTTCCTCGTCAGTCATCTTTCCATCAGGATAAAGCAGCTTCATCATTCCGGAAAATGTCTTGCGGATGGCCAGATGGTCACGCTCCGAAAGAGAACCGTCAAACTTGGCATAGTCTTTTAACACAGCGGTACGGTCATCGTTGCGCAGAGCATGAAGTACCGCAGCAATGTAATCGGTAATAAGTCCGTAACCTTTGGAGAAGCTGTCTTTTTTCAACATTCTGATTTCCCATCCGGGATTATACAGATGGATTCGGTCGAGAAAAGCACCTTTGATGAAAGAGGTAGGTATGGATTCAAACAAATGCGTATTCTTCAACATAAAAGGGACAGTATGCTTTGTATTTCCTACAAACACCATCGAGGCACTGGCTTCATGCGTTCCCTTGCCACGATTAAACGATTTATTGGCCAGATAATTCTGCATTGTATCAATGAGCACGGCATCCACGTTACGTCCTTTCTGTTGCTCAAATTCATCCCATGCCACTACATCCCAATAGCCTACAAGACCCAGAATTTCTTTGTTTCCCTGCATTTTGACAAAGAGACGTGCACTGGTCACATCTCCGCCCGATACGAGTACACCATAAGGTGACAGTTCCTGGAATACATGCGATTTACCAGTTCCTTTAGGGCCAAGCTCTACAAAGTTGAAGTTATTCTCCACATGGGGGAGAAGGCGGGCAAGCGTGATGAATTTTTCCCGTCGGTTCATGGAGTCCGGATTTAACCCCACTGTATGCATGAGTAAATCCATCCACTCCTCCGTAGTAAAGTTCTTGCGCTGATCAATATACTCTTGCAAATCAATATTTGAAATCTGTATAGGTTTCAATGTCTGGATTTCCCATCTCACCTTTACATCTTCTCCACTGACATAACCAATAGTGACGATGCACCATACTCCGTTACCACTCAGTAGTTTGGGATTCTTGCGCACATAGTCTGTTCCGATAGGTACTCCCGTCAATCCAAGGTTGGCGAAAGTGGCCTGATATTCATCATCCTTTTCGTTAAGCACCACCGTCACTTTATCAATGATACGGTGTTTGCCATGCTCACGGATAAGTCCTTTTACAGACTCAGCTTCAGCCCGATGTACGTAATTGTTTTTGATGACATCCTTTACTTTCTCCAGTCCCTCGTTAATGATTTCTTCGTCATCACTGGCACAATACTGGCCAAGCAGGTATTCCAGTACGTAAGTCGGTACAGGAAGTCCACCCTTAACCAAAAACGCCAGATCTTTTCTTACCACTTTGCCAATAAAGGCATTTAATACTTTCTGCTGCGAGTCCATATAGTATGTTTCTAAAAGTCTTGTTCTATCATTGTATTATTCTTCACAGTCTCACGGATAAGCGGATTCAACCGGTCATCTGCATCATAAATACGAAGCTGCAACATACTTGCGCTGACTGATTTATTCAAATTGAGTGTAATATCATATACCCGGTTATTCAGGTTCGTTGTATCCGTACTGTTCAAGGTCAGCTCTTTTTCCTGAGTCACAGGATCGTCACCGTTGTAAATGCAGCATACCACTTTACGTTCCATCACGGTCATACTCACGGCTTCCGATTGTATCAGTTGGAATTTCAACCGGCTGCTGACCATATTCAGGTTATGATTCATCAAAGAGATACCCACCTTTTCAGTCTTGTTTGTTCGCTTCTGCTGACTCCGGATTACCGGTATAATCATCTCCTGAAGGGATGCACCGCCATGCGCAAAGTTGTAGCCTCCCGAAGCCGCCAACCGGTTGGTGCCGATTGGTACACCTATCCAAAGTGGCATCTGACATTTTATGGCAGATACTTTTTCAAGAGGGAATTTGACAATTCCTTCCACATTTTTATCGCTGTCTGTGAGATAATACCTCGTTTTTTTCTCTACGGATGCATCAGTGATATTGTGCTTGTCCTTATCCTCAAATTTCATGTCATTGTACAGAAAGCCATGATCGGCAGTCAACACTACATTGGTCACATTCCAGGTAGCATGTAGACGTTTGATTAATACAGACAACTGGTCTATGGCCTTGCGACAGGCACTGATCACCTCAAACGGACTTTGAGAATGGCTTGCTTCATCAATCGTATCATGGAAGATATATACTAAAGGCCTTTTGAACAGTTCCCGCGTTGAAGTCTGGTCACCATTCATCACATCTTCATAACGTACACAAACTCCTCCTTCACGATATTTATCCAAATGAGCTGTCCGTTGTTCTGTAGTTGCCAATACGGCTCCGTCCACCGCCATATCCGTACCAACCAGTTCCAAAGAGTGATGCGGTAGGAGGGAGAGCTTGCAGAACTTTGTTTCCGTAGGCAACATGGCCTGATATGCTTCGATTGAAGCCATATTTTTTTCCTTGGCCAGTTTCTGCATCAATTCCATAGCCACTTCGTATCTCAGGGCGTCACTGATAATGATTACCTGTTTCACATTCGGATCAGACTCGTTAGCATAAAATTCCTCCTGATGCTTCAATCCTGTTTCTGTAAACCAAGCCCCTTTTTCTTCCACACAGGTCAGCCATTCCAGATTAAGAAGATTGGTAACCTTTGCATATTCCTGATCCATTTGCCTTTTGGCCACATTCAACACGTGTTCGATAGGGTTCTCTTTCGTAATCAGTTCATGATAAGCTTCGAGTGTCTTTCTGTAGAACATATCTACCAGATAGAACTCCGTAATATATTTATTTACGTATTCCTTCGTGTTGTTAAGTTTAAGTGTACCAAGTCCACGTACCTGCATATAAAACAGAGCCGACTGTTCGATAAACCGGATGATGAGTTGAATATGACTGTCAGCAGGCAGTTTCAGGGATAATTCACGCATACGGTCGTTTACTTCTTCCGGATCAGCCATCAGTTCCTTTTCAACTATTTCTTGCAGAATCGGCCAGCAAAGAGCTTCTGTATAATAAAAGTAGTTTGCATCAATGCCATAGATATTAATGATTTCCTCTTCTTTAATATCTGAAGCCAAGACTCTCATAGACTGGATGAACTTCTCACTGAGCAGACGGTCGTGCGTGCCCCATTCATAAAGTTTGTTTACCTGGTCAAGAACTGCAGAACTGCTGATTTTATATTGTTTGTATGAATCCCCCGGCACTGTATCCAGCAGTTGTGTAATGCAATTGTATTTCAAACATTCGGCAACGCTTTTCATCTTTTGAGAAGCATTCAGGTTATAGCTTACACCGAAGAGTTTCATCAGTTTGTCATTAGCAGTCTTGCTGGCATCCAAATTTCTTGAAAGCCTATGCCAGAAGTCCGTACGTTTTTTCTCCTCCCAGGTAGCATCAAGGATAATCATCTTTACAATGATTGTTTCCCAGTCCAGAAGTTTCTTGTCGCCAAGGTAATTGGAGATGAAAGCTCGGCAAACAAGGTCTTCGCTGAAAGTAGAGGAATCGATATGGCCATTGAGGATATTTTGGATTTTAGAGGACATAATTTCCGCAATGTTCTTCTTGATAAAACCACGGAACCGCTCCGGCAGGTTATACTGCTGCATAAATGAAGCATAATCATCTTCCTTGTATTCCATGTTGGCTTTAAGCATATCGAGCAATGGAAACTGTAGCTGCTGTTCTTCTGTGTGTGGATAGGTCCCCACGGGGAAGAGCAGCACGACGCGTTTTTCCTTCCAAGTATTCTCAATGGCATACTTTGTATTGAACCAGGCGCCATCGAATACTTTATAGACATATCCGTCAGACCAATCTTTTACCTCTTCAAGCTCTGTCTGGATAATGCCCATCTTGTCGAAGATAAAGAGTACATGGAGTTGAGGATTGCGCTCAAAGTAACTATATATTCTGTCTTGTATCATAAATTTCTTTAATAGGACTTATCGTTTTTATATCATCAAAGGAATTCAATAAGATAATTGCGAGAATCTTTATTTAATGTCTTAGTTTGAAGGTATTCTTTTAGTTTTCTTCTATATATTTCATTCTTAAAAAAACATTCTCTTTCATTATGATTAAATTTTAAAATCCAGTCAATTTTGACTTTTTCGGGTGATGAATAGTTGTTTGGTGAGAGAAAGAATCTCATGCAATCATTGTCTTTTGATAAGTCATCTATAATTTTATGTAGTTTATAAAAATTCTCATTTTCTCTTATTTTTGCTAGAATAAAGCAATGATGTTGATTGATATTATTACCTTCTTGTTTTAGTAACTTATTAAATTGTTCTGTAGAATAATTATGAATATTATTGTAAAAGATAAAATGTATATAGTTTAAAAAATCATCAATATTATCTAGACAAATCTTTTGTACTATATTTTTTAGAGATGTCGGTATAATTGGATAAAGCAATGATAATACAGTGGTTTTCTCCTTTTGATTTATTTCATTAATACGTATATCTGTAAATTCTATTGCTCTTGTTTTTAGTGTTTCAATTAATAATAGTAAGCCTTCAATGTAAGAATTAGGAGTATAAGAGTTGTATAATATACAACTAATAAGTTCTTTGGCTTCTTTTTCATGTGGAGGATATTGCTTAATAAGTAGATTTATTGTTTGATATCCTATTTGATACGAGAATCTCCAATACTTTAACACTACCTTGTAGAGATCATTAATATTAATCTCCTCAATTTGAGATTTAGAAATTAGCATTAAAAAATTGCTTAAGGGATTATAAAATAGTGCATCGTCATTAAACAAGTGATGGTATTTACTAATATTTTCTAAGCAGGTGTTAATATATTTGATGCCAGAATTGTTGTATGATAAAGCTATTATATCATAATCATTAAGAATCGAAATAAGTTGATGAGTCTCTATATTAAAGATTAATAATCTTAATATAGAGCTATCTAGAGATTTAATTTTTGTCCCTTCAATGTCTTCACCAAATATATTATTTGAATGGGTAGCAAAACTATTTAATACTCCAAATGCAGTATTATAACAAATGGATTTATAATACATACTATTATCGCAAATGATATAATTTGCCAATGAAAAGATGCTCTCACGTTGATATAAAGACATTAGTATTATAATGTTGCTATTTATTGACCATCCTCCTTTTTCTGCAGACTTTCTTTGTTTGAATATTTTCTGTTTTAAATCTTCTGTTTTTATAAGATGATTGCCAATATATTTGTAGGATATTAAATCCTGGAAAATTTTTTTTATTTCTCTATCTAAGGGTAATTTATTCAATATATCTTCTAACTCATATATATATGCTAACTCAAGTTCTTTTTCAGCATTAAAACTTCGATCAAATGCTTTCTCTGATTTAATACCGTTTTGAATAGCCCAAATATTATATCTGCAGATGAAGTATAAAATATATTTTTGGCGATTCCAGTATAGTGGTAATAGTTTTAAATATATTTGATATGCCTCCCAATAGTCTCCTAATAAATATAACGTAAATGGTAATTCTAAATCATCTACGGTATATTGAATAGTTTTTCCGCGTAGCAATTTTATTCTGTCACATGTTTTTGGATAATCAAATTTATAGATAAAATCTATTGTTGTTTCTGGAATATAATAATTTATATTAGAATAGAATTTACTATCAAGAATTTGCAAACCATCAATTTCTTCCAAGCAATTATACCATGCAGCTTGTAATAGAGTTTTTAAATCTATAGAACGATGATTAGCCAAAAAATGCCGTTTCTTTGAGTTAGAATCAAGTCCTTTTGCTAAATCTCTGAAATATGAAAGACTTGTTTGTAATCCTTTTGAATTTGTGAACCAATTGATATTCCTATAATTAGGAAAAAAATAAATCAATCCCTCCCCAAAAGAACGTAGTTCTTGACTATAGGGCGTAATTCGAGAATAAAGGTATTCTGCCAGTTCTTTTTTAGGAATTGCACTATAATGGTTAATTGCAAAGAGTATTTTGTCTGTTAAAAGACCTATCCCACTTAAATTATTCGATTTATATCCCTCTCCTTTAATTTCATCAACTTCTTTTTCATTAAAATAAAGTATATTGATTCCTTTCTTTTCAAAATATTGTTTGGTTACAAAATCGGGTTCTTCACAAGAAAGTAAGTAGGCTCTTTGCATATTCTCAGACAAGATATTTTGTAACTCATTTAATATCATTTTAAGATTTAAATCTGCAAATGAAAAACCTACAAATAGCACAAGTTTACTTGCAAATACAGATTGTACAAATGCACGTATAAGGGGAAATTTTTGGGGATAATTATAATAATCCGTTTCGGTAAGAACGATATTATTAGTAATATAATCGCCATGCATTTTAACAAGAACATTTGGATATACAATTTGTGGTATATCCTTATCTTCTCTTACAATATCATATTGTAAAAATTGATTATTAAGCTCTTGTTCTATAAGATCATCATAGTTTGTTGTTATTATATGACATGGATTAAGCGACAATATACTCGTATGTAAATGATTCGGTACAGCTTTGTTGTAAAGCAGAATTTCTTTTATTTTGTCCATATACTCTTTGTACCCTCGAGAATCTTTGTATAACTGAGATACTTTTAGGGCATCCATATCACAAGATAACTTTCCTGAAAGTTCAGACTTCATTGATTCTATGAGTTCATTCCATGTCGGAATTCCGGAATTTCTAGAAACTCCGGCACCAACAAATATAACCAATCGATTTTCTCGGCTAGCTTGTTGTATATGTAAAAGATTTGAAATTTGTTGCTTATCCATAATATTTTCTACTTTATTTTCTGTAAAACATCCCCGAACTTGGCATAATTGACTACCACACCATCATCGAGGTCGAAGCTGATGGCTTGTTCGGCCACTACCTGCAAACGTTCGTGATACTCACGGCACTCATCGAGTTGCTTCTGAAGTGTTTGGAGTTGCTTGCTTTCCTTAGTAGTCAGTTCTGCCCGGCGCATATCGAGTTTTTTAATCTCCTGCTCCAAGTGTTCTATGAAGGGGAGGAGGTATTTGGCTCGGATACGTTCCACTGTATAGGCATTCATGCGATGCATATAAGCTATTACCTGGAAGGTACCTTTCTTGGATGCGAACAGCCAGTAAATCGGACG
>URWP01000045.1 GCA_900551645.1 uncultured Bacteroides sp. | reverse complement strand
AGAACGATTAGCAAGGACAACAAAGGGCAGGATTTCGCTAACCACCAGTAACCATCCAAAATGGTCTTTGATATTCAATAAAAGTATGGATGTAATCCATATTACAAAATCCATTAGGCTGGATGGCACATACAGATTGGTTTATAGTTGTATCAAAATGCAAGATACAGTGTTTGCCTATTGTCCCAGCACCACCATACATTGCAACACACACTGAGGTTTGGGGTAAAATAGAAAGATTGTAGTCTATAATTGCTTTCGAGGTTATTTGTATTTCGGTTTTGTTCAAAATTCCATTGTTCAAGTCTGTTGTACGTACCCAATTGATATTGCCATTTTTATAATAATCTGGATTCCTACTTAATGGCGTAGAACCACTTGTTGTTTCAAAAATATTGCCAATTCTTTCCCATTGCCACCCATTTGGAATCTCAAACGGAATCTCCTCATCGATGCACTTCACCTCTCCGGTAGGGAGAAACTTCTCATAATAGGAACTCAATGAATTAGGCAATACCATACATTATTATGATAACGAATTGTTTAACTAATAATGTATCTGACATGAACATTGAAAATTTTGAAACGTATCTTCGTCAAGGGAATATGGCGGAGAACACAATTGCAGCTTATCTCTATGCCGTAAAAGAGTATTATTCCCGGCACAAAGAATTGAACAAGCGCAATTTACTTGTGTATAAAACCTATCTCATTGAGAAATTCAAGCCTAAGACAGTTAATCTTCGTATTCAGGCAATGAACAAGTATCTTGATAGCATGGGAAAATCTCGTTTGAGATTAAAATCCGTCAAAGTGCAGCAGCGGAGTTACTTGGAAAATGTAATCAGTAATGCCGACTACGCTTTTCTAAAAAACAAACTAAAAAAGGAGGAAAACCAAGAATGGTATTTCGTAGTTCGTTTCCTCGCAGCAACAGGAGCAAGAGTCAGTGAACTAATCCAAATGAAGGCTGAACACGTGCAGATGGGTTATTTTGACATCTACACCAAAGGTGGCAAAATACGTCGTATTTACATTCCGAAGTCCTTGCGCAAGGAAGCCACAGAATGGCTTAGCAAAGTCAATCGTACCACCGGCTATCTTTTTCTTAATCGCTTTGGTGAGCGTATCACTACAAGAGGGATTGCGCAACAGTTGAAAAACTACGCAGCCAAATACGGATTGAATGAGAAAGTGGTTTACCCCCATTCATTCCGTCATCGCTTTGCTAAAAATTTCTTGGAGAAGTTCAACGATATTTCTCTACTTGCTGACCTGATGGGACATGAAAGTATTGAAACAACTCGTATTTATTTGAGGCGTAGCAGTGCCGAACAACAAGAGATTGTTGATAAGGTCATAACATGGTGATGTATTTGGAAGGTTGGTCAATCCATCCTTCCAATTCCTTAAAAGAACTTCATATAGATTATCAATCCTCCCAATGTCAAACAGAAATACGCATACAATATCCAGAATCC
Organism: uncultured Bacteroides sp.; assembly: GCA_900551645.1. Classification (GTDB taxonomy): domain Bacteria; phylum Bacteroidota; class Bacteroidia; order Bacteroidales; family Bacteroidaceae; genus Phocaeicola. The sequence goes on along the minus strand of URWP01000045.1, from coordinate 12,032 downwards.
GACAACGGCACATTTGGCTATTTTGCCATTAAGAGAAAACGAAGTTTCAGATTTCACACATTTATGGACTTCTTTCCAGTGATTCGTATGAAGTGTCTTCAATTCTGTTATCTGCTTCTCAAATAAAGATTTTTCTTCTTCAATCAATTTATTGCGATATTCTGTAAGAATAGACTTGTCTTCATCGCTAAGTTTGACATTTACAACAGTATTCTCTGCCTGAATAATTGCACGGCTAATAGTATCAGGGATATTGTCGGATGTTTTCACTGCAGCATTAAGAACCTGTGCTGATTCTTCAAAAGTTAACACTGAAGCATCTACAAATGCTTTTATCTGTTTCAATTCTTGGATAACATCTTTGATGTCCTTAATCTGATTCGTGAGATTTACAAGCTCGGTTTCAAAATCAACACGATTTTCAATTTTGCTAATGTTATCATCACTATCTATGCTCTTGCTACCCTGCACAGGCAAAGAAGATTGGTCATATTTACTTTTACGCATGGTTATATGTGATTATAAATGAAATACTATCTACCCCTGCTACGTTTAATCGGTTTGCAGAGCCATTTTGCCATTTTTGCACAACGAACAGCCCAGTTACGCTCATCATCGTCCTTATCTTTACCCCATCCGCTACCGGGACTGCCACCACCTCCGCTTGAAGCCGCCATAGAAGTGGCTACATCCAAATATCCGGCAAATAGTAAGGCGGCAACTTTGAATAAATTGGTCTGTTTGACTTCTTCATCAAGGCTTCCAAACTCTTCGTCAAAGACAGACTTAACCATATCTGGTATATCAGCCTCGAGTTGTTCTCCATCCACTGTTATGGAATAGTGGTAAATAGAAGGCTTTGATTGTGGCATCACCTCTTTATTATTATGCGCCATCGTTTGAGTACATACTTCCTTTGACTGAATTGCAGTTTGTTTATCAGAAGCATGTAATCCCACCCAAGTCGCTTCAATTTTTGATGGCATCAATTTTCGACTTTTACCCAATATCGAGGATTTATAAATAGAGTTCCCTTTTCGTATAGCGTACCCTTTGACCACTTCCTTATCGTCCTTTATCAACTTAATATCGTACCCCTTAGCGTTTAACATTTGGCTATAAGTTTCCCAATCAAATTCTGGCATAGCTTTCAATATTGCGATGCAGTCTTCACTGATTTGCTGAATATTCTCATCACGACGTTGCACGGATTGCACCCAGCCACGTCTCTCATTGATGATGTTGGCAGCATGAACGGCACGTTCACCAATATAATGCGCATCGTTTGTCTTGCCCATATTGTCTATGCGGTTAGCTACAATATGCAAGTGAGGGATGCCACTCGACTAGTCGGTGTGTAACGAAACAACATACTGGCTATTTTTGATATTGGTCGGTTTAAGATGACTATCTGGTTTGCCACATCTTCGGTCAATGCCGTCAAGTACTGCAATAAACTCATCCGCCAAATTCTGCCAATCCGTCATTGTCCATCCTGCCGATTCTTCTTTGGCTGGAGATATTTCAAAGCGCAGTGCGTTCAGCTTTATGGGCTTCGGATTATATCTGTCTTTCATACATTGATGCTGGTGTTGCATCATCCGTGACCACATAGCCAAAGGTTCTATATTTTCTGGCAAGTCATGCACCTTAACGAGCTGGGCTTTATCTTTTTCCATAGAATACTCAATGGCTCTTGCTCCATGAGAAATTGCCTTTCCTTGTGCTATCATAATTTCAAATTTGATTTATACTGTCTCGTATTTGTCCCCATCGGACAATAAGCCTATTTACTGCCTCTATCCAAGCACGCATATAATTCTCATCTCGGAAATATCGTTTTTTAATCTCATCAGGTTTACCTTTGAGTACATTCTGAATGCGGATAAGGTCGGCTCGTGCATCCGATAAAGAGTTCAATCCTTGTACTTCCTCGTCTGAAAGTCGTTTGTTTGGATGGTGATTTTGCAATAATTTTCGTCCGTAGTTACTAAGTGTCAGTCCACATTCGGCAGCTTTTTCTACTATCATTTCATACTCATTTTCAGTCAGACGAATGTCTATATGACGAGTACGAACACCCTGTTTTCCATTGTTTTGTTGTATATCCATAAGCGTTTATAACTGGAATTTATTAATAAAATGTTCTATCCATTGCGAGCCTGCGAGTAATGCAAGAAGCCTCCAAGACGACAAATGAGTGAAACCATTTTGTCGGACGGTGGTACTTCTTGCATAGAATACCCATTAAAAATGGGGCATTACATACCTTAATGCAAGCATTGTCTTTGTCCGAACTATGCCATTTGTCTGTCAACTTTAAGAGTGGCTATTGTCACCTATATCCATTTGGATAATCAATAGTTTTACTTTCCCCTTAGTTTGGCTTCTCCATAAACACATCACTAACCGGAATCCACCAGTTCCAAATGCAAGCAGTCAATCAAAGTTTGTAGGTTTGGATTTCGCTTTATCATCTTTTGAAGTATCATCGCAGGTGTTTCTGTCATCAATAAGAAATCCGCAATATCAAGTCCGTTCTTGCGCTGTTCGTCTGTGGCGCATTGTTCCAAACTATCACTCAATACAACTTTAGAACATACGGAAGTGAGTAAAGCCATCTTGGTTTGCCAAACCTCTCTTGCACCCAAATCCGGGCATAGCATAACCGACCGACCTTTCAATACACTTACCACGTCAGACTTGAAGCATCCATGCATTCCACCTGTTGCCAACCATATAAATTCCGGCATATAATGGGTAGCTATCAAAGCGGATTTTTCGCTTTCCACAATAGCAACAGGTTTGGTCGGATTCTCAGATAACAGATGTTCGCCAAACAAACATTGCTTCAAATTGTAGTTTGGGAGATTCAGTTCTGTATGTACCCAACTAACATAACTTCTTGGCTCTTTTGTCCGATGTCCTGTTTCTGCATCATACAACATTATCTTCCCTGTTCGTACATTACCTTGCCAATCAATTTGCCAATAGACAGTAGAACCGCCCCACTTCTTTGATGTGCCAACATGATATAGTTGGAATATCCGAGAAGTCTCATCTTTACCCAACATCCCAGACAGGTAGATGTACAATGGATTCATACCATAGTTAGTAAGAGTACGTTTCATTAGTTCATTGTCAACAAAAGAGGTTGGAGGCAGTAAATTGGGCTTAGGCTTATCGGCTTCAATGAAGTTATCCTTGTTGTAATCCACTAACATTGGGGTATCATGAAAATAATCCGATGGAGTGTAATGGTATTGGCAAGATTGCTCATGGTCACATCTGCCTACATAATCAGGAAAAGTTATTTCTCCTTGGCTATCTATGTACTTGACAAAACATTGTTTCTTTCCACACTTCGGGCATGAAAGTTTTGACCCACGCTTATATTTTTGAAGAGAAAATCTATATTCAGCCATACTTCTTCATTTTGTTATTGCAGTCCGTGCAGTTTGCACTTATTGCAGTTTTGCAGAAATCCTATGTCAGCGCAAAGTGCAAACTGCAACAACTGCAAACTGCAAAAGGTGTCGTTTATTGCAGCTTCTCATATTCACCTCGCTTTACTTTCTTGATAACCTTATTCGTAGCAAGGCTAACCAAAGAATACATTACCGACCTTTCCGACAACCCTACTTCTTTTCCGGCTTGAATGGCATCGGCAGTAGTGAAAGTTGCGGAAAGGCAATCAAGCAATTCTCTTTTTTGCGGTTCAACGCTCTCTCGCAACATATATTTCTGAATGTTGGTATAACAGTTCTCAAAGTATTCACTCAATGCAATAGCAGATTTGGTTGAGTCAATATCCACAAAATCCTTGTGTTCTTCACCGCAAGCCCAACGAAGGATTTGCAAGACTAAAGCTAAACGAGCCGTAATCATGGGAGCTTTAATCACTCTGCTATCCACCAACCCATCATCTTGGATTTGATTAACAGCCCGAACTGCATTATTGCGCCAGTTTGTAAAATAGGCTTTGGCTTCCGAAGAAAATTCCAATACATTATGTATGGCTCTGTCATCTTCATTCTCTATAAATGGCAAACTAATTACCTTATTTATAATAGAATCCCACATTGATGAGTATTTACCAAAAGTTGATACGGAAGATTCTTCATCCAGCCCCCAATCTGAAATTTCCTGAGACGATGGATAAACAAAAATTATTCTGTCTATCAGCCCATTGTCTTTATATCCTTTCTCTATCAGTTCGTGCATACGTGTCGTTTGCATCGTGCCGACAATATTTATAAAAGGATGCTCTATATGAATAGGTACAGGGATGCTACATCTTGAAATATCCAATGGTTTTCCGCTAAAGGCTGTCAATAGCTGCTCAATGAGTTGTCCTTTGCTATATTGATTCACGGCATTAAACATTCCCATAATTTCATCCACATATACCACGACACCTCGCTGATTGTCATCCAACGCACGCATTAAAGCTTCCGGTGTAAAATCGGATATGATGGTTCTTCGTAAAATTGGTTTGTCCGGCAATGAAGAGGACTTGTCTTTTTTAGCCTTATTGTTTTCAACCAAGCTATTATAATGCTCCATATCCAATTTAAATTGTTTGATGATTTTGGCATCATGCTTTCGGATAGGACGGAATGCAAAATCCAAAGGTGGGGTTTTGCCCATTCCGGGACGACCTACCAATATCATATAAAGGGCAGGATTACTAATCCATCCACCACGAATACGAATATTGACAGCGTTGCCGATAGCGGTTGACACTGCCACCAAAAGAGAAGCCATCATATATTCTATGGAATAATTCTCTTGTCGGGATAGAGCCAATATCATATCTTGAATTTTGGCAGGAAAAGCATCCAAAGGAATCTTGTTTTCAAAGATCCCTTCAAATTCCATTCTGAGCGCATTGCATAAATTGGTTGAATCCATTAGAATTTGGTATTTCTTTTTGACTTTATGAATTGGGCTGCTTCATCTTCCAAGTTTTTATCAGATTTGATTTTGTCGGCATGGAGCCATTCGTCAATTTCCGATTTTAGAAACATGATACGCTTCCCTCTTTTGTGGAATGGGATTAGATGACAACTCGTCCAGCCATATACAGTTTGCTCTGCCGGGTGACTGGGAATATAATCACACAATTCCTTAAGGTTCATCCATTGTTCGGTTGGAACGCTTTGATTCTGATTGTTTAATCCATCTATTTTAGAATCCAGCTCATTCAATTTATCCATCAACCACGACATTGCTTTGGGTAAATCTTCAAATGTAATGTTCTTCTCACTCATATTGCTACTTGTTTTTTGATTTTTCGGCAAAATAACAGCGATTACGCATACTGATTTCATAGTGTAATACATCACATAAATAAGCAGTAACGAAACATAATCATCATAAGGATTACCCATTGATTATCAACATGAATAGTGGAGAATATCAGTAGTAGATTTTTATGATAATGTCTTCAATCATAAAGGAATCATAAGATGGTCAGAAGAAAAGACCATAGATAAAAACAAAAAGCCACCCACGCAGATTTTACGCAGATGGCTATACTTACAAAGTATAATAATGGTTATTTTGTTTGAGATAAATCCAATTTAATGGTTTCTGTAGCTTTCTCTTTCTTTTCATCAACAACCTTTGCATACACCTGTGTTGTTCGCACATTTGTATGTCCCAACATTTTGCTGACCGTATAAATATCAGTTCCTCCAGCCAGTTGCAGGGTTGCGTAGCTGTGCCTAAAACAATGGAAGGTAATGTGTTTGGTGATTCCGGCAGCTTCAATCCACTTTTTGACAGGACGGTTTATCCAAGAAGGGTCAGGAAGTCCGGCAAAAACCAAAAGTTCACCCTCTTTTGGCTCTCCACAGAGATTATATGCTTGCTCTGATATAGGCATATATTCAACTCCTTTTGTCTTTTGCTGAGTAAAATTCAACCGATAGCCTCCATTGAACATTTCCACTTCCGACCACTTCAACTTCTGAATGTCGCAATGACGGATTCCTGTTAAAGCAGAGAACAAGGCAGCACGTTTCAGTAATGGGTCACAAGGTGTTTGAGCCAGTCGGTTCAATTCCTCTACCGTGAGATATTCTCTCCGGCTTTCCCTTTCTTGAATGCCTTTGACTTTTGCAGAAATATCAATAGTCAGATATCCGTCTATAAAAGCCTGTTTCAATCCGGCTTTGAAGATAGAGAAATAGGTTGCTGCTGTATTTTGAGAAATCGTACCTCGTTTAGTGCCTCCTTGTGGGGCATTCATTATGAATTGCCGGAACGATTCAACCATCTTTAAGTCTATTTGCGAAAAGAGAATGGTGTCACCTTTTGCGAAAATCTTCAATAATTCATACACTCTCCTCCAGTTGACAATGATAGAATCAGAGCTATGGGCATGCCTTGTTCGCTGCACATGGTCGAAGTACTCAATGAAATTACTTCGGGAGCGTTCCAACTGCTCCGCCTGTTCTGCATCGGTATCGGCATATAAAGCAGCATTGTCGTACTCCTTTTGTCGTAGGCTTCTGACCTTGTCGGCATAGATACATGATTCCTGGTCTAATTGCGACTTACATTGAATGACACCGTTCAAATCTCGCTTCGGCTTATAAGTGGTTTTGCCTTCGGCATTAGTCCTTGCATTGCGTGACTTATCCCAAATAGGTGTTGTAATGGTACGATTGAGATATTCACGCACTCTTTGTGGCGTATCTTTTCCGGATTGAAATACAGGATAAGATTCCACATAAAGATACCATTCATCACGATATTCAGATTTGCGGAGCTTTACCGACACTCGTGTATTGACTAATGCTTTCTTCATCGCTTCACACCTTTATATAAGTTATCAATTTCTTTCTTGGGTACATACACAAAGTTCCCAATCTGCCGAGTAGGGATAGAGTATTTGCGTATATGGAGATAAACTGTACTTTCATTCACAAGAAACTTCTCTGTGATTTCTCCAATGGTATAACAATCTTTCGGCTCCAGACTATATAGTTTGGCAACAGGTTTCGGCTTTGTGAGAGCTTTCTTGCGTGGAGGATAGAGTTTCATCAGTTCTGCTTTTGATAGTAATGTCTGTCTTTCTCCTGCATTTACACTGGGGATTGTACCCTTACGAATCAAACGATAAAGAGTTTCCTTGCTTATGCCAAACAATGCGTATGCTTCAGGAACCGTGATGTACTCTTTGGACTTGGGTATCTTCTTAACCACTTCGTCCAACCTTTGCAATCTTTGTTCTTCATCCTTGCGTCGCTTCCATGCAATTTTGGAACATTTGGGAGAGCAATACCAAGATTCTATTGTTTTGGCTAAAAACTCTTCTCCACAAATCTGGCACTTCCGTTTTATTTCAAATTTTGCTGCCGGCATAATCTTTTTACTTATATTCCTCATTCTCAATACCGGCATTCTTGCAAGTGTCACATTATCTACTTTTAAGTGTCGGTACAATTATGGTACAAATATACGATAAAAATCCGAGAAATAAGCAAAGCCAAAGAAAAGTCTACAAAAAGATATAGGGCGTAACTTGTTGAGTTACACCCTATATTCCTATTTATTGTTATCGTTATTTATCGATACTTACTTTACAGTTAATTAAGCTGCACTTTGCAAAAGATTGCCAACTAATTTCCAAATGATTGCCAAGGTTGGTATGGATAAAAAACATTCAAATCTCAAAAAGAACATGTCATAAAAAAAGTTTTTCTGTTTCTTTTCGTTATTTACGTTTTTGCTCTGCATATTTGCTGGCGGAATGAAAAGGATGCTCATCATACTGTCTGCGCTTCTTCTCTTCCGGCCAGCCTACGATGTTTCTGTCTTTCATAGTTTTAGTTTTGGATCCAGGGTGGCAGGAAGAGAAGGTCAGACACTTGTCATGTTCTGGAATCTGGAGAATCTCTTTGATTGGCGCAGGGACAGCCTTAACGGAAGCGAGTCCGAGGCTGAATTTACCTCATTCGGTAAAAAGCATTGGACAAAACGCAGGTTCACGGCGAAATGCAATGCGATAGCGAAGTCGATATTCTGGATAAAGGACCGCGAGGGCGCGCTTCCAGACGTTATAGGAATCGCCGAGGTGGAAAACCGTTTTGTTCTCAAAAGGCTTTTGGAGGACACGCCTCTCTACAAGACAGACTACGAGATCGTGCATTTTGACTCTCCTGACCCGCGTGGGATTGATGTTGCCCTTCTTTACAGATTATCCAGACTTGAACTGCTTCAGGCTGTGCCTTTGAGAGTCGGGGGTGGGGCTGACCCTCCGTTGAGGACCAGGGATATTCTTTTGACAAAATTCCGGAGGCAGGACGGGGACAGTGTGGCGTTTCTGGTGAATCACCATCCGTCCAAATACGGCGGCAAGACCAATGACAGGCGCAAGATGGCTCTCCTGAGATTGAGGAACGCCACTGACTCGCTTCAAAATGCCGGCTTAAGGAATATAGTCGCGATGGGTGACTTCAACGACACTCCCGAGAATCCGGCTTTCGGAATATTGACTGACGGACAGCCTTATCCTTTGTTGAACATTGCGGCTCCGTTGGCGGAAAGAGGTGAGGGAACGATAAGATATTCAGGTAAATGGGAGATGATTGACATGTTCTTCGCTTCGGAGAACCTTATGCTGAACGGGCATATTCATGGAATGAAAGTTTTGAGGTTGCCGTTTCTGATGACGCGGGACAATGCTCATTCTGGGGAAAAACCGCTCCGGACGTACTCTGGACCACGCTACATAGGGGGAGTGAGTGATCATTGTCCGATTGTTGTGAGGATTCGGTAGATAATCAATAAAAAGTGTTAAATTTGTCTCATTGGAAGCCGTCTCGGTCGTTGTGGTCGAAAGGATTTCATTAAACGAACAAAACTTAAAAAATCACATAATATGGAAATGAAAACCAGAATCAGAGAGAAATTCAAGACTCTCTTCGGCGCTGAAGGCGAAGTGTTCGCTTCGGCTGGCCGCATCAATCTTATCGGTGAGCACACTGACTACAACGGTGGTTACGTTTTCCCTGGAGCCATTGATCGCGGAATCATGGCTGAGGTGAAACTGAACGGTACCCAGAAAGTCAGAGCTTTCTCGCTTGACTATGATGAATATGTTGAGTTTGGACTCAATGAGGAGGACAAGCCTAAGCAGCAGTGGGCCAGATACATCTTCGGAGTGTGCAGGGAAACCGTGAAGCGTGGCGGAAAGGTAGAGGGCTTTGACACAGTCTTCGCCGGTGACGTTCCTCTGGGCGCCGGACTTTCCTCATCCGCCGCTCTTGAGAGTACATTCGCTTATGCCATCAACTACCTGTTCGACAACAAGATCGACAAGTTTGACCTTGCCAAGATCGGTCAGTCAACCGAGCATAACTACTGTGGCGTGAAATGCGGAATCATGGATCAGTTCGCATCTATTTTCGGAAAAAAGGGCAGCCTTATCCGTCTTAATTGCAAGACATTGGAGTACAAGTACTTTCCGTTCGATCCGAAGGGCTACAAACTGGTTCTTGTTGACTCTTGCGTGAAACATGAGCTGGCCTCTTCGGCGTATAACAAGAGGAGGGAGTCCTGCGAGAACGCCGCAAGGGCCATCAGGAAGAATCATCCGGAAGTGGAGTTCCTCAGCGACGCCAAGAGAGTTTGGCTTGAGGAGGTTCGTGAGGAGATTCCTGCGGAGGATTTTCTCAGGGCTGAATATGTCATCGGAGAGGTTCAGAGAGTCCTTGACGTGTGCGACGCCCTTGAAAGAGGTGACTACGAGATCGTCGGCGAGATGATGTACCAGACTCATTTCGGACTGAGCAAGCTCTACGAGGTCAGCTGCGAGGAACTTGATTTTCTCAACAAGCTTGCCCGCAAGTGCGAGGTGACCGGTTCACGCGTGATGGGTGGCGGCTTCGGAGGCTGTACGATCAACCTCGTGAAGGATGAGCTCTACGACGCGTTCATCGCTGCGGTCAAGGAGCAGTTCCCTGCCAGGTTCGGTCACGATCCTAAGTTCTACGACGTAGTGATCAGCGACGGTGCAAGAAAAGTTGAATAATAATCTAATTTTACTTAATACGACAAAGGGTCGCACGGGATTGTTCCTCTGCGGCCCTTTCAAATTTTATGCAAGTACGGTGCTATTGCTTGATCTTGAATGTGTAGCGTCCGCATGTGAGTTCTCTTTCCCCATCAGGAAGTGTCAAATAAGCGATGGAATTTGACGGAACGGTCACTGAATACGTGATTGTACGCCTTTTTCTGATCCATTCTGAACGGATCTCTCCGTTGGGAGACCGGAAGGAAGCCTCGAAATGATCGAGACCCTTGGCGAAGCCTGGCTTGACATTGAACCTGTAGAATCCTGGATGGTTTTCGTCAGGAGTTATGCCTGCCAGAGACTTGTAGAACCAGGCGTTTATCTCTCCGAACATCATGTGGTTGAGAGAGAGGTCCTTGATTCTGGTAAGATCCCAGTTCTCATAGAACGTGGTGCCTTCGTTCTTTAGCCAATAGCCCCATGAAGGATATTCCTGGCTTGATGCAAGGCTGAAAGCTAGATCAAGATGGCCGTTGTCACTTAGCGCTCCAAGAATGGCCTTGGAGCCGAGAAGGCCAACATCCAGACCTTTTTCACGAACGACGGCGGCAAGATTGTCAGCGACTTTTTGCCTGTACTCTTCTGGAACGATGTTCCAGTACAACGGCATGGCCAGTTCGGTCTCTGTTCCGGAAGCATAAATGGAGGTGTCGGGATTCAAATATTTTTTGTTGATGAGATATTTGATTCTTTCAGCCAACTCTTTGTAGTGTAGTACATCTTCGTCATGTCCTGTGATGGCTGCGATCCTCGCCATCATCCTAGCGTCGTCATAGTAGTATATAGATGAGGTCAATTCGACCGACGATGTGGATTTGACAGGAATCCAATCGCCTAATCCCCAATCAGTAAGGCCTTCAGGATAAGTCCGTTCTATGTAGTCCATGTAGGCTTTCATGTTGCCGTACATGGACCTGAGAAGGTGGTCGTCGCCATAGAACAGCCATGTTTTCCATGGAACGGCGATGTTCGTGCTTGTCCAGTCAGTGCCGTTGGCCCAATCGTAGCCCCATCCCGGAGACGGAATGATGTTCGGGTACACTCCGTTCGGCAGCTGTGCGTCCTTATGGTCATCCATCCATTTCTCGTAGACTGTGATGGGGTCATAATTGTAGAAGCCTAGGTCCATGGCGGCGTTTGTGTCTCCAGTCCAGCCATTCTTCTCCCTTTGCGGGCAATCTGTAGGATAGCCTACAAGGTTGCTGAGGTAGGAATAGCAAGATGCCTTCCAAAGCTTGTTTATGATCTCGCTGGACGTGTGTATGTGACCTTTTGTGGGAATGTCACTGTGGACGAAATATGCCGTGAGATTGTTTTCGTCAAGTACAGCAGGCCTGTCAATTGACGCTTCCACATACCTGAACCCTTTGTAGCCGAAACGTTGCCTGAACGACTCATCGCCATTTCCTCCAAGAGTGAATATGTCGGTGGCAAACGGTTCCTTGAGTGTGTCAGAATGGTAGAAGTAGTCGATGTTTTCAGTTGAGACGTGTCCGTTATCTTTAAGGAATTCTCCATGTTTGAGAGACACTGTCATGCCTCTTTCCCCTTTGATCCTCAGTTCTGTGACTCCGGAGATGTTCTGTCCGAAATCAAAAATATAGTCTTTGTCGGAGAGTTTTGTCACAGAGACAGCCTTGAGGGTGTCTACATCCCTTACGGGCCTCATTTGACGCGCTACAATCGTCTCCGATGGAGACACTGTAAGTTTCACATTGCTCCACCCGGAGTCGTCATATCCTGGTTCCGACCATTTTCCCATGGCAAGTCTTCCGTCTGTGTGTTCTGCCGTGTAGATGTTATTGAACACGATTTCTGACAGATGTGTCTTCCAAGTCTTGTCTGAGATCACTGTTTGTACCGTGCCGTCTTCGTAGGTTATGCGAAGATCAAGGCAGAAAGACGGACGGTGTCTCCAAGGGGCTGTCTCGTAGTCCCATACGGC
>URWP01000044.1 GCA_900551645.1 uncultured Bacteroides sp. | reverse complement strand
GGTTACCTGGGATATACGGTCCTGGTACTTTTCACCGTCGGTATCATTGCTGCCGCCTTTTCCAGCGCCGACTCCGCCCTTGCTGCTTTAACCACCAGCTTTTGCATCGACATTCTGAACATTGAACGTTATCCCGAACAACGGGCACAACGTATTCGGAAAGGCTCGCACCTGCTCATCGCTACAGTATTTATTCTCTGCATTCTGTCCTTCGAAGCCATTGATAGCCCCAGCGTAATAGACACTATATATACATTAGCCTCGTATACCTACGGGCCGCTGCTGGGACTCTTCTGTTTCGGACTGTTCACCCGGCTACACCCCCGTGACAAAGGTGTACCGTACATCGCCCTGGCCTCACCGGTAATCTGCTACCTGACAGACCGAGTTATCTTCCAGACTACAGGCTATCAGTTCGGCTACGAAATGCTGATGCTGAACGGACTGCTGACCTTCAGCGGGCTGATTCTGCTCAGCATCGGACGTAATCGGACAGTACACGGCATGTAATCCGTGTTTTTTTCGTATCTTTGCCGTATCTAGAAAAATATAAACCGATAAGAATCATGGAAATTACCAGCGCCGAATTTGTCATCAGTAACTCCCGTGCGGACATGTGTCCGAAAACAAGCCTACCGGAATATGCCTTTATCGGGCGTTCGAACGTAGGTAAGTCCAGCCTCATCAATATGCTGACCAATCAGCCCAAACTGGCCATGACCTCAGCTACTCCTGGGAAAACCCTGCTTATCAACCACTTCCTTATCAATAAGGAATGGTACTTGGTAGACCTCCCCGGATACGGTTATGCCCAACGGGGAAAGAAAATGATGGAGAAAATACAGAAACTGATAGAATATTACGTACTGGAACGAGAGCAAATGACCTGCCTCTTCGTTCTGGTAGACAGCCGGTTGGAGCCACAGAAGATAGATCTGGAATTCATAGAATGGCTGGGCGAAAACGGGATTCCGTTCGCTATCGTTTTCACCAAAGCCGACAAACAGAACACAGGAAAGACCAAAGCCAACGTAGCCCGCTATCTGGAAACTCTCCAGCAGCAATGGGAGGAACTTCCACCTTACTTTGTAACTTCATCCGAAAAGAAAACTGGAAGACAAGAGCTGCTAGGCTACATTGAAGAAATCAATCATTCTGTGCAACAGACACAACATACATAAAAACAATGCTTCCTTCCTGACGTAATCCAATTACATATCAGAAAGGAAGCATTCCTTTGTCTGCTATCTGACAAAATTAACCGATATACAGATTCAATTCAATGTATAAAGCCTCCTCACGGTCCGGCAAATTGATAAACTGAATTTTCCCTTCACGGGCTAGCCAGCCTATCGCAGCGTTCAAGTCGCGGTTAGAAAGCCCTGTCGCAGCCTTGATTTCCTTGTATTCCCATCGTCTTTTATCGCCGTATAGCAACCGCCATACAACGCCTGCACATTCACCAATACTTTGAGCGTTCATAATCTTACATTTAAGTTTGACTTAGTTAGTTAATCTCGTATTTCGAAGGAGCTTTCTGTAGTAAAACCTCCCTCATCAGATACAAATATATATCTTTTCCCGGTAAAACACTTTAAAATTAGAACTTTTTCTCGTTTTTTCAAAACGATTCATCACCCATGAAAATACAAGAACAGGCAACCAGAGCAGATTTCTTCTCTCAGCCTTCTATCTCACTCAGTTCCAGCCAACGAAAAGTCTTCTCGTCCAGTTCTTCTTCCAAAACAGGCAAACGCTTTGATTTCTCAGTCAGTTCATCTACATTTAAAGTACCACTACACAAAGCTTCTTCTATAGCTTTCTTTTCTGTTTCAAGGAGTGCAATGTCTTTTTCTAAAGCCTCGAACTCCTGCTTTTCCTTGAACGTCATCTTACGTTTAGTTCCACTCGGGCGTACACGCTGTGCTTTCTCTTCTTTCGGCTTAACTTTTTCTTTCTCCACTTCCTCACGCGTCAGTTTCCAATCACGGTAATCGGAATAATTGCCTGGAAAATCACGAATGTCTCCTTGCCCCTTGAACACGAGCAAGTGGTCTACCACCTTATCCATGAAATAACGGTCATGGCTTACTACAATAACACATCCCTTGAAATTCTGCAAATATTCTTCCAACACTTGCAAGGTCACGATGTCCAGGTCATTAGTCGGTTCGTCCAACACCAAAAAGTTTGGATTCCGCATCAATACCGTACACAGGTAGAGACGACGGCGCTCTCCACCACTCAGCTTATAGACATAGCTGTGCTGCGTTTCAGGCGTAAACAGGAAATGCTGTAGGAATTGCGAAGCAGTCAACCGTTTGCCATTACCCAGTTCTATCACTTCGGCAATGTCTGTAATGACATCAATAACCTTCATCTGTTCATTGAATTTCAGGCCCTCCTGCGAATAATAGCCGAAACGGACGGTCTCGCCAATTTCCAACCTGCCACTGTCCGGCTTCTCTTCACCCATCAGAATCTTGATGAAAGTAGATTTACCAGTACCATTGTTTCCTACGATGCCCATCTTCTCATAACGAGCGAAGATGTAGGAGAAATCATCCAAAATCTTCAAGTCACCGAAACTCTTGTACAGATGATCCGCTTCGAAAATCTTCGAACCAATATAAGATGCCTTTACATCCAGTTTTACCTGCTGCTCATACCGACGTTGTTTGGCTACTTTTTCAAGATCATAAAACGCCTCTTCACGATAACGCGCCTTATGCCCGCGAGCCTGCGGCATCCGCCTCATCCATTCCAGCTCTGTACGGTACAAGTTGTTAGCACGGGCAATTTCAGCATTGGTTGCGTCAATGCGTTCCTGTCGTTTCTCCAGGTAATAACTGTAGTTCCCTTTGTAGGAATACAACTGCCTGTTGTCTATTTCTATGATTTCCGAACAGACTCTATCCAGGAAATAACGATCGTGAGTAACCATGAGCAGACTCAAAGTCCCCCGCTTCAGGAACTCCTCCAACCACTCGGTCATTTCCAAATCCAAGTGGTTGGTCGGTTCGTCCAAAATCAACAAGTCCGGTTCTACAATCAAGACATTCGCCAAAGCCACACGTTTGAGCTGTCCACCCGAAAGTTGGCTGATAGGCTGATCGAAGTTACGAATTTTCAGCTGAGAGAGAATCTGCTTAGCCCGACGTTCATAATCCCAGGCTTTTTCATGCTCCATTCTTCCCAACAGTTCTTCCAACCCTGGATTTCCAGGAGTCTCCATACACTTCTCATACTCCTTGATAACTTGAGTAGTAGGATTTCCATGATAGAAGCAGGCCTCCAGAACAGTCAGGTTCTCCGGATAATACGGATGTTGCTCCAGATATCCGACCCGCAAATCGCGGCGGTAAGTGATTTTTCCCTCGTCATACCCTTCCTTTCCGGCCAGAATATTGAGCAGCGTAGTCTTTCCAGTACCGTTCTTTGCAATCAGCCCAATACGTTGTCCCTCGGCCACACCGAAAGAAAGATTCTCAAAAAGGACCAGATCACCGAAAGATTTTGTCAGATTCTCTACTTGTAAATAAGATACCATATTCTTATACTTAACCGATTACAACAACGCTTCCACGTCCGAACGGATGCGGGCATACTCTGACTTCAGGTCGCACACTTCTCCCCGACGAATCTTCTCCCATATCAGACTCAACGGATATACCATCAGCTCCGTATCGGCGAAACGAAGAGCCGGGAACTCTTTCTGTCCGTCAATGACTGTCACCCAGTCCATACCATCCATCTCATTAACCAGAATTGCTCCGAAAGCTATTCCGAAACTTTCCCAGGCCTGGCGCTGACTACGATTAAACCTGCCGCTATCAATTACCTTCTGAATACTCTGTACATCGGCTTCGGAAGAAGTGAAATCCTTGGTAAGCTGTTTCTTGATGGTAGAAACTGCCCAATCAAAGCATTCGTTGATGACATCGATTTCGAGTACCCGTACCGGAATCACCTCGTGCAAAGGCTTATCACCTTCCCCACGAATCCACAACGAAGCGAGAATAGACTCAGCAACTTTAATATTTTCTCCCTTAGCTACCGTAAACGAACATTCCACCGAAATGGAATCCTTACCGGTCACCCACAAATGAGTAGTATACCAAGAACCGTTTTCCTGGAAATTCTCAGTACTATATGCACAGTCCCAACTGCCCACTTTTACTTTTCGGGCACCCGGAGTCTGCTTCAGTTCGTAATCAACACACTCACGCGCATACGACCGGCTCTCGCCCTGAAAAGCAGAGATACGGAAATTGCCACACCATTTATCGGGATTATAGAACAGGAAACTGTCTTCTGTATCTTCAAACTCCCGCCAGTCGGAAGGATACTCCAACGAAAACCAAGAACCCGGTGCAATGTATTTCATCATAACAAAAAGATTGTTTTTGGATTGTTCAACATCAATTATTCTACCCCTGTAAACTAGAATGCCTCCTATTCCGGCATAAGGTATCGGCACAAAGATAAGGATTTTTATCTGTTCGACAAACAGCTCGTCGGACTCATTTACCGATAGGCTGTACGTATGCCCGTGTCACCTTATCAATCTCCAAAAACATATAATTCACCTTTCCCGAATGAATCAACGCTTCATTTTCCTTGTAGATACGAGTAGCATACTCCTTCGATTTCTCGAACATGATTTCGGAAATCTTCTCCTGCGACAAGCCCACAATAGTAGAATCCAATTTCTCTTCCGGGAAAAAATCATCCAGATTAATATCACCAATGAGAGATGTTTCCAGAAAATGAATGTTAGAGTGCGAACGGTCTGTATAATACCCTACAAACATATGCCCAGGTATACGTACAAGAATAGGATTGATGTTGATAGCCTTCAGTAGCGAGGCGAACAAAGCACTGCCGTCTACGCAATTGATCTGTGCCGACTCCAGGGCATCATCGAACGTACGTACCCGCTGAGTGAAAACCACATTCGACGACAAACTGCTGTTAGAAATTGAGCTGTATCGGAATCCCCTCTTTTGCAAGACATACCAAAGAGCATATACCTGTCTGTCTACCAGTTTAGGGTCCTTACTCTGGTATCCCCAGAAACGATTCACAATTCGCGAATCAAGAGCTTCACGCAAAACCTGGTTGATCTTCGGATTATCCTCGTTCACGTATGCAGCAAAGAACTTACCAGTATCATGAAACTTCATGCGGCTGTCTATGTAGCCTAACAGACATTCATTAATGCTACGCATAGAAAAGGTATGTACATTACTACCCAATTCACGACCGTTAAGTGTAGCTTGGATAGACACTCCCACAGGCATAGCCTGAACATTATCGAGCAACGCCTGATAGTTCCAAACAATATCTGGAAAAACCAGATACTCCTTTCCCGATTCCGGAAGTATAAATTCCGATACAGAACGAGCAAAAAAAGGAGTTTCGGCCACCTCTATCCGAAGTTTACTGTTCATTCTACGGTTCTTCACCTTGATGGCAATACAAGACTTCGGATTACCTAAATATGTACTATCGGCCGGAACAATCATATCGGCATCAGTAGTAGCTGTAGAAAGAATAGTCACCGGAAAAATATTTCCACCCAACTCATTAGTAATTTCAAGCCGGGAAGCAAACGGGTCATACCTATATATATAAGTTCCCACACATAAGATAATAATCAGCGCCATTAATGCTGACATCAGTTTCCATCGATTGACGGATACCAATGTAGTCAAGTTCAGTTTCATTGCAAACGAATCATTATAGTAAATAAAAAGTTGAAAACAGGGAATATGTACCGCCATACAGTACCCTTTCCCTATTTCCAACTCTTAGAATGTCTTTCCTAACCTGATACTTATCGTACAGCGATGCTTTCAATTTCTACCAGCACTCCTTTCGGCAAAGCTTTGACAGCTACAGCTGAACGGGCCGGGAAATCACCTTCGAAATAATTGGCATACACGGCATTCATATCGGCAAACAGACTCATATCGGCCAGAAAGACCGTAGTCTTCACTACATTGGCCGTAGTCAGACCAGCTTCTGCCAACACATTTTTGATATTTTCAAAAACCTGAGTAGTCTGTTCCTTGACACCTCCCTCTACTACTTCACCGGTAGCCGGATTGACCGGAATCTGACCGGAAAGGAATACCATACCATTCACTTCAACAGCCTGACTGTAAGGTCCGATAGCTGCAGGAGCCTTTTCTGTAAAGATTATCTTTTTCATGTTTGTCATTTTATTTGATTGGATTCATTTCCATGGCGAAAATAGTACATTTCTTTCAAACAGAAACAGAAATATGAAAAAAAAGTGGACGAATCTAAATTGGTATTCCAAAAAACACTATATTTGTACTCATAAAGGCAATGCGGAGATTGATACGCTCCCGTGCCACATTCCAAATAATTCAATTAAAAAATACATCAATTTAATATTGTAATTATTGACGGATAACAGACATCGTCCCGGTACGCTCATGTACATACCTTGCCTGTTCGTTAATCAATTACATAATCTTTTTACAACATTATTATTATACTTATGTATAACATCATTCAACTAAATGACAAGGATTTATCTGAATTGCAGCAGATAGCCAAAGAGTTGGGCCTGGAAAAAATAGACACTCTGCGCAAGGAAGAATTGGTTTACCGCATCCTGGACGAGCAAGCCATCGTAGAGGCAACCAAGAAAACAGCAGCAGCTAAATCCGACGACAATCGCAAAGAGCCCCGCAAACGTTCACGTATCAGCGTAAAGAAAGAAGGGGATAAAGTCTATACAGCGACTAAAGACAAGGCACAAAAATTAGAGGCAAACACACCGGCTCTACCGGCACCAGCACCTGTATTCAAAGAGGAACTTAACTCTGCGGAGACCAACAAATCTGAAAATATACCGGCCGAAGAAACCGTTGCGACACCTGCCGAAACAACAGAAGAAAAACCGAAAGCCAAACGCGGCCGCAAACCAGGTTCAAAAAACAAGTCAACTCTGGAAAAGGCAGCAAATGAAGAACAGGAAAAAGCAGTCAAACCAATTCCGGTTCCCATCGATGATGACATGGAACTTCCTCCACTTGACCTATCCAACAGCGGCGATTTCTGAAAAATTCGAAATTCCTTCAGAACTTATCGGAAAATTTGAAGCTACCAAGAAAGAGAATCCGTTGCAGAACCAAAACTCCAAAGAAAACAAGAACAACAAATATCAGCAACGTCAACAACGTACGGGAAATATCCGGAACAAACAGGGACAGAACAACCAACCGTACGCAGCTTCCAACAACCAAAACCAACCCTCCTACACACAACCCCAGCCCCCTGTTGAAACAGAACCAGCCAAACCAGCAGAAAAGCCTTACGAGTTTGACGACATTCTGAAAGGAACCGGTGTACTGGAAATCATGCCTGACGGATACGGATTTCTCCGCTCATCCGATTACAACTACTTGTCTTCTCCGGACGATATTTATGTATCACAGTCACAAATCAAACTGTTTGGTCTTAAGACCGGAGATGTAGTAGAAGGAACCATCCGTCCGCCGAAAGAAGGTGAAAAATATTTTCCACTTGTCAAAGTATTTAAAATAAACGGACTTGACCCGGCCGTAGTACGAGACCGTATCCCGTTCGACCATCTGACTCCGTTATTCCCGGAAGAGAAATTCCAGCTGTGCAAAGGATTCAACGATAACCTGTCTGCCCGTGTCGTAGACTTATTTGCTCCCATCGGTAAAGGTCAGCGCGCCTTGATTGTAGCCCAGCCGAAAACCGGTAAAACCATCCTGATGAAAGACATAGCCAATGCTATCGCAGCCAACCACCCAGAGGTGTACATGATCATGCTGCTGATTGATGAACGTCCGGAAGAAGTGACAGATATGGCTCGTAGCGTCAATGCGGAAGTCATTGCCTCTACTTTCGACGAACCGGCAGAACGCCACGTCAAGATTGCAGGCATTGTATTGGAAAAAGCAAAACGCATGGTAGAATGTGGACATGACGTAGTCATCTTCCTCGACTCAATTACCCGACTGGCACGCGCCTACAATACCGTATCGCCGGCATCCGGCAAAGTACTCTCAGGTGGTGTGGACGCTAACGCCCTGCACAAGCCGAAACGTTTCTTCGGGGCTGCCCGCAACATTGAAGGAGGCGGTTCACTGACTATCATTGCTACAGCATTAATTGACACCGGTTCCAAGATGGATGAAGTCATCTTTGAAGAGTTCAAGGGTACCGGCAACATGGAACTTCAACTGGATCGCAACCTCAGCAACAAGCGTATTTTCCCTGCTGTCAACATTGTGGCATCCAGCACCCGCCGCGACGACCTGCTGTTGGACAAGACCACCTTGGATCGTATGTGGGTACTGCGCAACTACCTGTCAGACATGAATCCGGTAGAAGCCATGACTGATGTAAAACAACGTCTGGAACGTACAAAAAACAACGAAGAATTCCTGATGAGCATGAACTCCTGATGACTGTTCATCACTACATCGCATAAGAAAAGCTCCACGGTTGCCGTGGAGCTTTTCTTATGCCTTCACCTCATGCCATCAGAAAGGAAGATCATCCTGCTCATTTCCAGTCGAGAAATCAGGAGCCGGAGCTGCGTTTATCGGAGGGAATGGAGCCTCTACCGGCGGAACTCCTGCAGCCTGCGCATTCGGGTTGACACGTTCTACACGCCAAGCACGGATACTGTTAAACCAGCGTCCCTGCCATTCACGCGCATCAATATCGAAAGATACATTCAACTCTTCACCCATTTGGATATTGAACTGCTGTATCTTGTCTGCCCCAAACACATCAAAGCACATTCTGCGCGGATACTGATCGTGTGTTTCGATGACATACTCTTGTACTTTCCATTCGTTACCGTTCCGTGAAACACCTCCACGAGGCTCAAGAACGGCAATTACTCTACCTGATAATTCCATAAGCTGATATTTTAATTTGGTGACGAATTTACGGCTTTCTCAAGAAGTAAACTAATTTTTCATTCTTTTTTTGCAACCCATCCACAATCTTTTCGTAACTTTGGCAGTTAAATAGAGCCTCTGCGGATGGGCAGAGATTCGTCTTTTGCAGACTAAAAACAGAAAAATTTTAATATACAGAACCATGAAGTTTATAGTTTCAAGTACATCGTTATTCAGCCATCTACAGGCTATCAGTCGTGTCATCAATTCTAAAAACTCATTGACTATCCTGGATTGCTTCCTGATTGAAATGCAGGACGGAACCTTATCCATGACCGCTTCCGACAACGAGACAACCCTGTCTACTTCCATTGAAGTCAGCGACTACGAAGGCGAAGGCTGTTTTGCCGTTTCATCCAAAACACTGCTGGAAGCCTTGAAAGAAATTCCGGAACAGCCACTGAGTTTCCAGATAAACATGGACAACCTAGAAATCACGGTAGAGTATTTGAACGGTAAATACAGCATGATGGGGCAAAATGCCGACGAATATCCGCAGGCTCCTTCGCTGGGTGATAATGCCGTACAGGTAACAATGGCTGCCAATAACCTGCTTGCCGGTGTAAACCGCTGTATCTTCGCCACAGCCGACGATGAACTTCGCCCGGTAATGAACGGTATCTACTTCGACATTACCACCGAAAGTATCACTCTGGTAGCTTCGGACGGACACAAACTGGTACGCAACAAGACTTTCATGGCCCGAGGAGACGAAAAGGCTGCATTCATCCTTCCGAAAAAGCCGGCCAACCTACTGAAAAACCTGCTTCCAAAAGAAGAAGGAGATGTACAGATAGGCTTCGACGACAAAAATGCCATGTTTACTATGGAAAATTACCGGATGGTATGCCGCCTTATCGAAGGCCGCTACCCGAATTATAACTCTGTAATTCCTTCAAACAATCCACATAAAGCAATTGTCGACCGAAGCAGCTTCATCAGTGCTTTACGTCGTGTATCTGTCTTCTCTTCACAAGCCAGCAGCCTGATTAAACTAAGCTTGTCCGAAAACCAGATGAAAATTTCGGCCCAGGACATCGATTTCTCTACCTCGGCAGAAGAGACACTAACCTGCCAATACGACGGAAACAATATGAGTATTGGCTTCAAGTCTTCTTTCCTGATTGACATTCTGAACAACATAGCCGCACAAGAGGTCATCATCGAACTGGCCGACCCGTCACGCGCTGGTGTCATCGTACCGGAACAGCAGGAAGAAAACGAAGACCTGCTCATGTTACTGATGCCGATGATGCTGAATGATTAATCACATAAATAAACATCATGAAACTAAATCTGAAGAATCCTCTGGTATTTTTCGACTTGGAAACTACCGGAACCAACATCAATACAGACCGTATCGTAGAAATCTGTTACCTGAAAGTATATCCGAACGGGAACGAAGAAAGTAAGACCATGCGCATCAACCCGGGAATGCACATTCCGGAAGCATCGTCAGCCATCCACGGCATCTTTGATAAAGATGTAGTCGATTGCCCCACCTTCAAAGAAGTAGCCAAGGACATAGCTAAAGATCTGGAAGGTGCCGACATTGCCGGATTCAACTCTAACCGCTTTGATGTTCCTGTCTTGGTAGAAGAATTCCTGCGTGCCGGAATTGACATAGACTTGACCCGCCGCAAATTCATTGATGTACAAGTCATCTACCATAAACTGGAACAACGGACACTCTCAGCTGCCTATAAATTCTATTGCGGCAAGAATCTGGAAGATGCCCACACCGCAGAAGCCGATACACGTGCCACTTACGAAGTACTGAAAGCACAACTCGATCACTATCCGGAAGTGCTCGAAAACGATATCAATTTCCTTAGCGAATATTCCAGTTATTCGAAGAACGTGGACTTCGCCGGACGTATTGTCTACGATGACAAAGGCGTAGAGGTATTCAACTTCGGGAAATACAAAGGCATGCCTGTATCGGAAGTTCTCCAGCGCGACCCAGGTTATTACGGCTGGATACTGAACGGCGACTTTACTCTGAACACAAAAAATGTTTTGACCAAAATCAGGCTTCGTGAAAGCAGTCTGGTAAAATAAGCTATGATTAAAGGAAAGAAAATTGTATTAGGAATCACAGGAAGTATCGCCGCTTACAAAGCTGCCGTACTGACCCGAGGCCTCATCAAGAAAGGAGCTGAAGTACAGATTGTGATCACACCGGCAGGCAAGGAATTTATTACACCGGTCACACTTTCTGCCTTGACCAGCAAACCGGTCATCAGCGAATTCTTCGCCCAACGGGACGGGACATGGCACAGCCATGTGGATTTAGGCCTTTGGGCAGATGCCATGCTGATAGCTCCTGCCACAGCTTCTACTATCGGTAAGATGGCACACGGCATTGCAGACAACATGCTCATCACTACCTACCTTTCTATGAAAGCTCCTGTATTCATTGCTCCAGCTATGGATCTGGATATGTTCGCCCATCCAGCTACCCAACATAACCTAGACATCCTGCGTTCGTATGGTAATCACATCATCGAACCGGCATCAGGTGAGTTGGCAAGTCATCTGGTAGGTAAAGGACGTATGGAGGAACCAGAACAAATCATTGAAGTACTGGAAGCATTCTTCACTCGAAAACAGGAACTGAACGGAAAAAAAATACTGATTACAGCCGGGCCGACATATGAAAAGATTGATCCGGTACGGTTCATCGGCAACTATTCTTCAGGAAAGATGGGATATGCCTTGGCCGAAGCTTGTGCCGAACGGGGAGCAGAAGTGACTTTGGTGAGCGGGCCAGTCAACCTGAAGGTGACGCATCCTAACATCCATCGTATGGATGTAGAAAGCGCTGAACAGATGTATAATGCTGCTGTTTCTGCCTATACAGAAGCTGATGCCGGCATTCTCTGTGCCGCTGTAGCCGATTTTACTCCAGAGACCGTTGCCGGACAAAAAATCAAGCGCGAAAAGGATGATTTGGTACTCCGGTTGAAACCGACCCATGACATTGCCGCCGCTTTAGGAAAACAAAAGCAGGCACACCAGAAACTGGTAGGTTTCGCGTTGGAAACCACCGATGAAGTAGCCCATGCACAAGACAAACTGAATCGGAAGAACTTTGACTTTATCGTTCTCAATTCTCTGAACGACAAAGGAGCCGGATTCCGTTGTGATACCAACAAGATAACTATCATCGACCGTCAAGGAACTACTCCCTATCCGTTGAAAGGAAAGAAAGAAGTAGCCGATGACATCATTGACCGATTGGTAGACTTATTCAGCTAAGACATATCAAAAGACGACATTATGCTACAGGCTATCTACATACAAAATTATGCATTGATTGACAAACTGGATATTGACTTCACACCGGGATTTTCGGTCATTACCG
The DNA here is from genome assembly GCA_900551645.1 of uncultured Bacteroides sp. Lineage (GTDB taxonomy): Bacteria > Bacteroidota > Bacteroidia > Bacteroidales > Bacteroidaceae > Phocaeicola. Next base: position 1,435 of record URWP01000044.1, on the reverse strand, counting down.
GTGAAACCGGAGCCGGAAAATCTATCATTCTGGGAGCCATCGGATTACTGCTTGGCCAACGAGCCGATGTTAAAGCCATCAAGAAAGGAGCAACCAAATGCATCGTCGAAGCCAGATTCCGGATAGCAACCTACGGGCTGGAAGAGTTCTTTACCGAAAATGATATCGAATACGATGAAGAAGAATGTATTCTCCGCCGAGAAGTGTCCGCCAACGGTAAAAGCCGTGCCTTCATCAATGATACACCAGCCTCGTTGTCACAGATGAAGATACTGGGCGAAAAACTGATTGATGTGCACAGCCAACACCAGAACCTGTTACTTAACAAAGAGGGATTCCAACTGAATATTCTGGATATTCTGGCACAGGATGAGCAGCAACTGACCGATTACCAGCAAAGCTACCGGGAATACAAACAGGTATGTCATGACTTGGAAGATTTCATAGCCCAGGCTGAAAAAAGCCGACAGGATGAAGACTATATCCGCTTCCAATTGGAACAACTGGAAGAAGCCAACCTGCAGGCAGGCGAACAAATCTCTCTCGAACAGGAAGCAGAAACACTCAGTCATGCAGAAGATATCCTGGCCGGACTCTATAAAGCCGGACAGCTGATGGACGGTGACGAGAACGGGACATTGGCATTAGCTAAAGAATGCATACAGACTTTACAGAATGTATCAAAAGTATACCCTCCTGCCAAAGAATGGCTGGAGCGTCTGGACAGCTGCTATATTGAATTAAAAGATCTGTCCCGCGAAATTTCCGGCAGTCAAGAGGCTGTGGAGTTTAACCCTGCCCGACTGGATTTCGTAAATGAGCGGTTGAATCTCATTTATACCTTGCAGCAAAAGCACCATGTCAAAACCGTAGAGGAACTGCTGTCCCTTACCGCAGACTACCGGATGCGTCTGGATGCCATCACGTCTTTCGACGAACGAATAGCTGCCTTACGAAACAGACAGCAGGAGCTGTATCACACAGTACTGCAGAAAGCGGAAATCCTGACCGGAGTCCGCACTCAAAGTGCCCGTTACATTGAAAGTCAAATGGAATCACTTCTAATACCGTTAGGTATGCCTAATGTACGGTTTGCCGTAGAACTGAGTTCACGCAAAGAGCCTGATGCCAAAGGCATGGACAGTGTTACTTTCCTGTTCTCAGCCAACAAGAACGGTACACTGCAGAATGTAGCCTCTATCGCTTCCGGGGGAGAAATTGCCCGTGTCATGCTTTCTCTGAAAGCCATGATTGCCGGAGCGGTGAAACTTCCTACCATCATATTCGACGAAATCGATACCGGAGTGTCTGGTTCCATCGCCGAAAAGATGGCCCTCATCATGCAAGACATGGGACGACAGAACAGACAGGTCATCAGCATTACCCACCTGCCACAGATTGCCGCACGAGGTATTACCCATTACAAAGTATATAA
>URWP01000043.1 GCA_900551645.1 uncultured Bacteroides sp. | reverse complement strand
AAAGAAACCAATTTCCCGATACATATCGCCAAGAAACTTCCGGAACATCTGGACGCTCCGATGATGGCATGCGTGGACACCGACAAGCGTGCGGCTTGTGCTGCCAACCACTCCTGTACGCACCTGCTCGACGAAGCATTGCGTCAGGTTCTCGGCACACACGTAGAACAGAAAGGATCACTCGTAACTCCAGACTCTCTGCGTTTCGACTTTTCTCACTTCCAAAAAGTTACTCCAGAACAGCTCCGTGAAGTGGAACATCTGGTAAATGCCAAGATTCGCGAAAACGTACCTTTGACCGAATATCGTAACTTGCCGATTGAAAAAGCCAAGGAACTGGGAGCCATCGCCTTGTTCGGTGAAAAATATGGTGACGAAGTACGCGTCGTACAATTCGGATCTTCCATCGAGTTCTGTGGAGGTACTCACGTATCGGCTACCGGAAAAATCGGTATGGTCAAAATTATTTCTGAAAGTTCCGTTGCAGCCGGCGTACGCCGTATCGAAGCCGTAACCGGTGCCAAGGTAGAAGAAATGTTCGACACCGTTCAGGATACACTTACAGATTTGAAAGCGCTGTTCAACAATGCTCCCGATCTGAAAGTTGCCATCTCTAAATATATTGACGAGAATGCAGGCCTGAAGAAACAGGTAGAAGAGTTCATGAAAGAAAAAGAAGCCAGCGTGAAAAACAAACTGATCGAAGGCGCAAAAGATATCAATGGAGTGAAAGTCATCAAGGCTGTGCTCCCGATGCCGGCAGATGCAGTGAAGAATATCGCTTTCCAGCTGAAAGGACAGTTCACAGAAAACCTGTTCGTAGTAATCGGAAGCGTATTCGACAACAAACCACTGCTGACTGTAACCATGAGCGATGATCAGGTAAAAGCCGGACTGAACGCAGGTCAGCTAGTACGCGAAGCAGCCAAACTGATTCAGGGTGGCGGTGGAGGCCAACCTCATTTTGCAACTGCCGGAGGAAAGAATGCTGAAGGTCTGAATGCAGCTGTCGACAAGATTATCGAACTTGCCGGATTATAATCATATTTATATGTACCGTAAACAACTGTTTGCGGTACACAACCGACAAAACCATACAACGGCCCTTTCTAAAAGACAGGGCCGTTACTTTTTATTGGGCTTCGCTTCCCTAAAAACGAACGGACATATTCACCAAAACAAACGGACATATTCACTAAAACGAACGGACATATTCAGTTGAACACGAGTTCGTTTTTTCATTCGGTCTTTATAGTCTGCGCTTCGGGCCAGTTCACCAGATACAAGGTTTCTGTAGCACGGGTAAAAGCCGTGTAAAGCCAACGATAATAATCCGGTGTCAGCATATCCTCTGTCATATATCCCTGATCCAAAAAGACCCGTTGCCACTGTCCTCCTTGAGCTTTATGACAAGTTACCGCATAAGCATACTTCACCTGTAAGGCATTGTAATAAGGATCTTCCTTCATTTTCTTCATCCTCTCCCGCTTGGTAGGCAAATCGGCATAATCTTCCAGAATTGTATAAAACAGCTTGTCATTCTGTTCTTTAGGGAACGAAGGAGCATCCGAATGCAAGGTATCAAGCAAAATCTTTACCTCCAACTCCAGATTATCATAATCAGGGAATTCTAATACAACATCGGCAAACCGACATCCATACATCTCACGCACACGACGCACACGACGTACCACTGCAATGTCTCCATTAGCTATAAAATCTACTTCCTTACAGTCTTTCCCCCAAAAATAATTATTTTTGGCTACCATAAGCAACTCTCCCGTATTCAGTTCATCCTCTCGGAAAAGAATAGTATTCCGAATACCATTATTATAAAGATTAGCCCGTTTGTTCGAACGACAGATAATCATAGTTTCATCCATCCCCACTTTATCATAACAGTCATTGATAGTCTCAATCAGCTCACTGCCCGGCAATATCCGGATATCCGGAAAATTCCCGACCCGGATACGAGGCAAATCAAAACCAAAATCTTCCGTAACATAACGACGTAACAAAGTCGCGTTATAAAGAATACCGGAATCATTCATCTGACGTACCACCTGTGTCAACACACATTCAGTCGGAAGCAGCCCGTATCCTTGCAATACTTCCTTCATCAATGCCGGACTTTCCTCTTCACCTACCGGAGGGAGCTGGGCAGTATCTCCTACCAACATCAGTCTGCATCCTTGCCCACCATAAATGTACTGAATCAAATCATCCAACAAACGCCCTGATCCGAACGACATTCCAGAAAAACCGTCATTTGAAATCATAGAAGCCTCATCAACAATAAACAACGTATGCTGATGCAGATTCTGGTTGAGCATAAAGTTATCTGTCTCATTCGAAAAAGTCCGCTGCCGGTAAATACGTTTATAGATAGTATAGGCAGGATGCTGAGCGTAACGGGAAAAAACCTTAGCTGCCCGTCCTGTAGGCGCCAGCAGCACACACTTCCATTTCAGCAGGTCAAGTGTTTTCACTAATGCACCGATTAAAGTAGTTTTTCCTGTACCTGCATACCCTTTCAACAAAAATATTCCCTCTTGATTTCCTGAAAAGAGAAATTCTGCAAAAGATTTCATTGCAAATTCTTGCTCATCTGTTGGTTTATACAAAAAATTTCGCTTAATTTGCTGCGTCAAATCATCAATTAACATAATGCTGTAGAAAAAGTTTACATAAGTTTGACGTGAATAAATTTATTTATTTATTTTTGCGATACGAATATAAACTAAAAAAATAATATTATCATGAAAACAGTTATTAATCTTGTATTAGCCGTCTGCGTAATCTGCTTGGTGTATATCTGCTACGGCAGTATCATGGGCCCTATCAACTTCACTAAAGAAAAAGACATCCGAGAAAAAGCGATTATCGCTCATTTGATCGATATTCGTAAAGCACAACAAGAATATCGTACAGCACACCAATGCTATACAGACAATTGGGATACGTTGATTACATTCGTTAAAACAGCTAAGGTTCCTTTCATCATGAAGGAAGGTTCTTTGACAGACGACCAATTGAATGGCGGTATGACTGAAAAGAAAGCTATGGAAATGATTCAGAAAGCAAAACGTACCGGTAAATGGGACGAAGTAAAGGCTGCTGGTCTGGAAAACTTCCGTCGTGATACTGTATGGGTAGCTGTATTGGATACCATTTTCCCGAAAGGATTCGTTGCTGATTCTCTGCCATACGTTCCTTATGGAAACGGAAGCAAGTTTGAACTGGCTATCCGCAAAGATACTACAGAAACCGGTGCTCCTCTGAACTTGTTCCAGGCTCAGGTTCCTTACGAAACTTATCTGAATGGTGTGAACGATCAGGAATTGCTTAATCTGAAAGATTTGCAGACTAAGTTGAACAAATACTGTGGTTTGAGAGTTGGTGATATCGAACAGCCGAACAACAACGCAGGTAACTGGGAATAATTTCTTCTATTACATCTGAAATGACTGAACGTATCGATTTGAGCAAATCGGACCAATATACATTATCCATCCGCCTGAGTGCGGATGGATTTTCTTTTTCTATCTACAATCCATTGGGTGGAAGTGACTTCTATTTCCAACCATATCCCATCCATACACAGCATTCCCTGGCAGCCAACGTAAAATCTTTTCTGGCAGAAACCGAAGAGCTATCACTTCCCTACCGCCAGATCAACCTGCTGATACATTCGTCACGATATACTCCTGTTCCTCTGGAACTGTATGAGGACGAACAGATGGATACGCTTTTCTATCAGAACTTGCCCAAACAAAACAACGAAGTAATTCTGTGCAATATACTTGGAAGAAGCAATTCTGTAGTCCTCTTCTCGCTTGACAAACTGACTCATGTATTCCTGTCAGAAAAATTTCCGGAAGCACGTTTCTTTGCAGCTGTCAGCCCTCAAATAGAGTATCTCACTGCACGAAGCAAACAAGGGAACAACCGGAAACTTTTTGCCAATCTTCATCCGACTTCCATCGACCTATTGGCATTCGACAAAGGGAAACTGCTGCTGCTGAACACCTATTCCATCAGAGAAGCGACCGACCAATGTTACTATATACTCAATGTATGGAAAGAACTAGGCTATGACCAGGAGCGGGATGAACTACATCTTACCGGAAACCTGCCTAAGAAAGAACTACAGCATATGCTACAGCCTTACCTAAGACATATATACATTATTAACCCTCAGGCGGAATTCAACGATTCAGAAGCCAGCCGTATCGAAGAAATTCCGTTTGACATGCAATCCTTGATATCATGCGAGTAATCAGCGGTATTTACAAGCGTAGGCATTTTGATGTACCTCATACATTCAAAGCACGCCCTACAACAGATTTTGCTAAGGAAAACCTGTTCAACGTTCTGAACAATTACCTGGATTTTGAAGATCATGTAACAGCACTTGACTTGTTTGCCGGTACCGGCAGTATCAGTATCGAACTGGTTTCACGTGGATGCGACCGAGTCATATCAGTAGAAAAGGACCCACAACATTATGCCTTCATCTGCAAGGTCATGAAAGAAGTGAAAACAGACAAATGCTTCCCAATACGCGGCGACGTATTCAAATACATGGAACGATGCGGAGAACAGTTTGATTTCATTTTCGCCGATCCGCCTTATGCTTTAAAAGAACTGAGTACCATCCCTTCACTTGTTTTCCAGCACAAACTGTTGAAACCCGACGGGCTGTTCGTACTGGAACATGGAAAAGATCTCAACTTTGAGGAAGACCCACATTTTATCGAACACCGTCATTACGGTAGTGTGAATTTCTCATTCTTCAGAGCAACGGAGCCAGCAGACGAATCACAGACTCTGTAAAACGGTTGCTCCAAGAACGGGAAGCCCATACTTTCGGTATCAGAAACATACATTCTTTCTGGTCCTCCAGAAAAATCCGCTTCATAGCCAATGCAGTCTCTTTATCATAAAAGAATGCATTGGCTTCAAAATTATGTTCAAAACTCCTGAAATCCATATTTGTAGACCCAACTGTACTCCACTGGTCATCCGAGACCATCAGTTTGGAATGAAGGAATCCTTTCCGATACAGATAAATCCGCACGCCTGCTTTCATCAACATATCCAAGTAAGACATAGACCCCTTATGAGTCAGCCAGGCATCCCCGTGCTTCGGAAGCATAATCCGTACATCTACTCCAGCCAGAGCAGCTGTCTGGAGAGCTGTCAGTATCTGTTCAGTAGGAAGCAGATAAGGAGTCTGTACATAGAAATATTTTCTCGCACTACTGATAGCCATCATGATTCCCTGCATCATTTCCCTCCATTCTCCTACAGGATCGGAAGTCACAATCTGGGCAACAACTTTCCCTTCAGCCTGCATTTTCGGATAATAGACCTCTCCTGTCAGTAACGTCCGGTCTACTACATACCAGTCGGTTAAGAAAGCAGTCTGAAGCCCATAGACAGCTTTACCGGAAATCTTTACATGCGAATCACGCCATTCTCCCCATGATACACCTTTCATATACCGGTCTGCAATGTTCATTCCACCTATAAATCCCACCTTACCATCTATAACTACAATCTTACGGTGATTCCGATAATTCACTTTACTGGTAAACTGCGGGAAACGAACTTTCAGAAAGCTCTGTGCATCAATTCCTTCAAACAGCATCTGTTCATAAAAGGAGTGATTCACTCTCCAGCAACCTACATCATCATACAAGACACGTATCTTCACTCCTTCGCGTGCCTTATCAATCAGAACATCACGCAGCAATCTTCCTGTAGCATCATTCTCGAAAATATAAAATTCCAGATGGATATGATGACGCGCCTTCGAAATTTCCCGAATAAGACTACAAAGCATCGAACGGCCGTCTGTATAGATAGCCAATGCATTTCCTTCAAAAGTAAGCGCATTGCAAGTCCGTCTGAAAAATCCCATCAGAATATGCTGATCTTTTGAGACAGGAAGAGAAAGTTGGGCTTGAAATTCAGCCATCGGACGTTTACGCAATCTGCTGTACCCTTTCCGGCTGATAAGCCGTTCCTTCCGTGTGCTCCGCCCAAAAAAGAAATAAAATACCAAGCCAACAAGAGGCAAGAAAAAAAGCACAAGAATCCAAGCCATCGTCTTGACCGGATTCCGGTTATCAAGAATAATCACCAAAGATATGCCGAAAATCAAGCTGAAATATAAAATATAGAATACTACATAAGCAGCTTCACCGAGCAAAGAGATATCAGTCATAGGCATTGCTTTTCAACAAAATTACGACTATTTTCCGAAACTCCTTTATTCAGTAAAGAAAAAAGGTTTGCCCAGCCTTGAATCCAGACAAACCTTCTATAAACAAAAGCAGAACTGTTATCAGAACCGACGATGTCCAGGTCCTCCTGGACCTCCGAAACCACCCCGGGCACCAGGTCCCATATTCGGACGGGCCCCTTTACCACCGAACAGATTCAAGCGGTAAATGAAGTGCACCATACAATAACTGTAGATGGCATTGTACTCCGTATCCTGACGCATGGCAGCACTGATAGTACGGCTTACGTTACTCTGGTTTCTCAAAATATCGTAAAACTGAATGCTTACAGTAGCCGCATTACCTTTCAGAAAATTCTGTGAAATCTGTGCGTTCCAGATCAACTCATCCCGGTTCATACTGGCATCAGCATAACCCCGACGTGAATTCTGAGAGATATCCGTCGAGATTGCCATATTCCACGGCAGATTCACATTGGTACTAGCCCCATAAGAGAATTGGTAAGTATCCATATTATTCTCTGTCTGGAAATTATTACGGGTACGTGTGTAGTTCAATGAGCCGTTCAAAGAAAACTCCCACCAGTCACTGCGGTATGTGCCACGCAGACGTTCAGACAAAGTAAGCTGACGGGTCTGATTCTTGTCAGACTGGGTCATCAGATCTTCATCGCTGATATAGCTGGCAATATTATTGAAACGGGCCATCGTAAAGGTATTGATGGTATATTTCTTGTTCTTAAGTGCCGTATTGGTTCCCAAGATACCGAATAAGTTCCAGTTACCGTTGATATTCTCTGGCATTGTAATATATCCACCTGTCTCTTCGTTATATTGACGACGGTTACTGATACTGTTCAAGACATTCTGAAAACGCAGATGAGTCATAACTCCCCGCTGCTTTTCAGCGTCAAATGTATTATAGAAAACCATCAGAGAGTTAGTAAAGGAAGGTTTCAGTCCCGGATTACCCATGCGGATATTCAACGGATCCGTATCGTCCTCAATCGGTAACATATCGGTCATACTTGGTTGTGAACTGCGTCCCCGATAATTTACACGTAACTGACTGGTTTTCGAAAAATTATACCGGAAATCTAATGTCGGTGTAAAATTAAATACTTTCCGTACTACCGTTGTATCCAGTTCTCCCTGCTTATAAGACAATTTTGTATTCTGAGGTTGGAAAGATCCACCTACATTCAGCTGCATCTTCTCCCGAATCCAACGCAACTGGATATCGGCCTGATGATTATAATAATCATATTCAGCTGTTTTGCTCAAATCCGGATTGAACACAGCTACATCGGGCAGGTAACCATCAGCAATTTCCCAGTCATTCGGCATATCATAAGTCGAATTATCCGTTTTCGACTTGTTGTACTGGAAATTATAGCTGAACTGCAAAAATCCTCCCTTGAATATAGGCTCACTATAAGTGAAACGCAATGAGTAATTATACGACTTGGTAGGAGTTGTTATATAACGGTTCAAGATTTCCATCCGTTCTTCCTCAGACTTCTGGAAATATTCAGTCTCGGAAATAGAGAACTGTTCACTTTCACTGTTCGTATAGTTATAAGACCCACGGAAGTTAATATTACGCCCCGCCTTACCTAAGCGACGGTTAAACATCAAAGAACCACCGGCTGTAATATCATCTCCTTTACTCAAAGAATTCTGAATAATAGTATTGACAATTTTTTCTTCCGGAACCAATGAAGTCAAGTCGTCCGAATTGATTAATTCATCGGTATCAATTTCAGGATCAGCATTAAATGTATACGACTTGGAACCCGAACTATTGTCAGTCTTTCCATAAGTCAAACGTGGACGGACAAGTAAAGTAGTCAATGTATCCGGCTTCCACTCGATACGGAAATCTGCAGTCAGATTTGTTGTTTTGTTTCGATTGGCGGTCAAGGCATTTTTAAATGAACTTGTCTCACTGGATACAAAGGTTTCCGAATTCGTCTTACTCTGTATATCAGCATCTTTATAATTAAAGTTCACACTACCACCCGTTTCCAGTTTCTCGCTTTTAGTCGCAAAATTGAAACCGCCCATCTTGATGGCATTGAGTCCGTTCTGTCCGCCCCAACGGCCACCGCCGCCACCACCAGGGAAACCATTGTCGTTTACATTGTTCATTGAACCGATAACAGTAAACTGATTATCCCCCCAGAATCGGTTGACCATTATTTTACCGCTATACCGGTCTTCAGTGCCGGCTGCCACATCGGCATTACCGAACCATCCATGATTCATACCGGGCTTAACAGTCAAGTCAAGCACAGTCTCTTCCTCACCATCGTCAATACCAGTTACACGGGCCATATCCGATTTCTTGTCGTAAGCACGTATCTTATCAATGATGTTTACAGGCAAATTCTTCATAGCAATATTCGGATCGTCGGCAAAGAACTCCTTACCGTCTATCATAATCTTCTTCACTTCCTTACCGTTGATGGTAATTGTACCGTTTTCGTCGACTTCAGCTCCAGGAAGTTTTTTCACCAGTTCTTCCAAAGCTGACCCCTCCGGTACACGATAAGCAGAACTGGTATATACCAAGGTATCCTCCGAAGCTGTCACCTCAGGAGCTTGAGCCACAATCACAGCCCCCTCCAGCATGATAGCATCCGAATTCAATTCGATATTCCCTACACTCATACGCTGCTGGCCAGCAGTCAGTTTCACTGTTTTAAAAACCGGTTTGTATCCTACAAAAGAAACCTTCAGCAGATAATTTCCCGGCCTGGCCGACAGAGAAAACTTACCATCCAAATTGGTCACATTCCCTGCAACCATTGAACTATCCTTCGGTACAAGAAGTTGCACTGTAGCTTGAATGACAGGCGATTTATCATCCCCGTCGAGTACCGTACCCGATACTGCTACTCTCCTGCTGCCGCTTTGTGCAAAAGCAGAAATCACCGTAAGTGACATCAGCAGTATACCCATAACCCATTTTTTCATCGTCGTTGTTTCGTTTTTTATTCAGTTGCTCATTTGACACCCTTCCAGCCAAAAGGTTTAACAGACTGTATCTTAAAAAACGTTATTTCCGACGGAATGTCTTTTCCATACGTTGTTTCTGTAAATGGAATTCCCAACAAATGACATTAATAACCATATACACAATTCCGATAGAATTATCGGCCTCCTGTATATCGTGATCGACAGCGGCCTTCACTAATACTACAACATAATAAACTCCCCATACATAAAGAGCATACTTCATCGAATTCAGACGTAACTTCCCGGTTTCTTCATTCTCATCTTTGGTCTTTGCCAGAAACACCATAAACAAGGAAATCCAGATAACCAGTTTCATTCCCAATTTAACAAACACCAGATTGCCATCATGCACCATACCGAACATATACATCAACATCGGTACAAAAACAGACAGTAGCAAAAGCGCATAGCCTGCTACTCTACATGGAACAGGTAAAATTCCTTTCATACTAACATTTCATTAAAATTTATCCACAAAAATAATTAATTGTAATCTCACCTACATTCTCATCTGACTTTTTTTCTATTTTTGCGCAATAAAATATGCAATTCATCTTATGAGCAAACAAGAAGTCATTATCTGTACAAACCTGAAACAGGATCTGGAGAAAGCTGTCACTTCACACACATACGACAAACTCTTCATCCTTACCGACGAACATACACACGAAATGTGCTATCCACTTATAGCGTCTTTTCCCTACATACAAGGGGCCGAACTACTCAGTATCGGTGTAGAAGACATACACAAGAATCTGGAAACACTGGCCTATGTGTGGACACAATTAAGTACGCGAGGGGCAACCCGCCATTCTCTACTGATTAACCTGGGAGGCGGAATGGTTACCGATTTAGGCGGTTTTGCTGCTGCGACCTTCAAACGAGGCATCCCCTACATCAATATCCCTACAACTCTACTATCTATGGTCGATGCAGCAGTCGGCGGAAAAACCGGTATCAATTTCAACGGACTGAAAAACGAAATAGGTGCCTTCGCTCCTGCCGACCAGGTACTGATAGATTGTGAGTTTCTTCGCACCCTTGACCACGAAAACATCTTATCCGGTTATGCAGAAATGCTGAAACATGGGCTTATCAGCAACACTACTCATTGGGTGGAACTACTGAATTTTGACCTGAACAAGATCGACTATAATTTTCTGCAACAACTGGTAGGACGTTCTGTACAGATAAAAGAAGAAATCGTAGCACAAGATCCATTTGAAAAAAGTATTAGGAAAGCCTTAAATCTGGGACACACCATCGGTCATGCTTTTGAAAGCTTTGCTTTAAAACAGGGACGTCCGGTACTACACGGTTATGCTGTAGCATGGGGAATAGTCTGTGAACTTTATCTATCGGTAATTAAAACGGGCTTTCCCAAAGAAAAAATGCATCAGACACTTCATTTCATCAAAGATAATTATGGAAAATTCCCTTTCACCTGCAACGATTATGAATGTCTCTATGAATACATGAAACATGACAAAAAGAATGCAGCTTCAGGCCACATTAATTTTACTCTCTTAGGAGAAATAGGTGATATCCGTATCAATCAGACTGCCACCCAAGACGAAATTTATGAACTGCTGGATTTTTATAGCGAAACAATGGGATAAACGATTGATTATCTTTCTATAAAAACAAATTCTCCTTACTTCAGGACAGTATGCCTCTACAGAAAGTCTGTCATCCGTTGAAACAATTCCTGAAAATTCGTTTGGATATTCCAAATAAAGCGTTACCTTTGCACACGCAATTCGGGGTGTAGCTCAGCCCGGTTAGAGTACGCGTCTGGGGGGCGTGTGGTCGCTGGTTCGAATCCAGTCACCCCGACTGAGAAAAAGGAGTTAAGTCATCGGCTTAACTCCTTTTTTCCTTTTATATGCTGACGAATTTTGCAGCCACAATCGTAAAATATATGCTATTAAAAAGATAAAGTCTATATAACTTTTATCTTACATCCTTCTTTTTCAAATGTTTTCACTACTTTTGTATTCGGATTTGGACAAACCATTTCCAAACATTTGAACATAAAGGAGCGTTATGCTACTCTTGTAAGTGCAAAGCCTGAGAAACTATAGCACAAAAAATCAACAAGAATTGGCATGGCAGTTCCCACGTTATAGCGTGGGCTGCTTTACCATATCTGTTGATTTAGGTTTTCTCAGGGCCTGCACTTTAAGACGTGGTTAATAGCAGTGCCACGCTTCATTATTAATTATTATACCCCCATATTTGGTTACTGGATGGGCAAATAAAAGATGTATAAACTCTCAAAAATTACTGTAACAATTGTAGTCTTATTCGTGTTTTTTCTTTTGTTGGGGACTGTCGTTGAAAATCAAAGTGCAATTGAGCGACACACTCCGGGACTTTTGGCCTTAATTCTTTTTGCAGTCATAGTATTTTCTATTCGTTCCTTTTGGGAAAGTAGAAAAAATAATGATAATGATAAAATCCCCCAAGACATTAGTTTACGAAATAAATAATAGAAACTTCTACTTTAAATAAATTATTAAAATGAAAAGATTATTATCTTTCTTTGTAGCTTTAATGCCAATGCTATATATCAATGCTCAAGAATTAAAGACAAAGGTGACATATCAATATGAAAATATTGCATTTTTGGATAATGATGGCAACATTGTTGATGAACTTGACAATGGAGGAATTATTATGTTTGCTGATTTAGGAATGCAAGAATATATTTCTATTACAGTAGGTGACGAGGCGGTACATACGGGTATAATATATAGAAAAAAACAAGAAAACGTAAACTCGAAAACAAAAATGACGGTATATCTTGTTTTTCAAATGTTTAATGATCATGAAATTCCTTTGCAAATTTTTGAAATATATGATTTAACTAAATCCTCAAATATACCAGATTCTTTTGTCGTTTCGATTTGTAGTGCAACGACAGGAAAAATCATACAAAGCCAATCATTTCATGGCATTTCACGTATAAGATAAGACTATGACAATGAAAAGATTAATTGCAACTGTATTTGCGACATTGATTTTAGCGTATGCGTATGCGCAAACTAATGAGCCAGGAAACAATATCGGGAGAACATTATCCCAGATGAAGCAGCTATTTCCAGAATTACGTTATACTAAAACGGACTCGAAAGGTACGCAATATGAAGATGGATATCCACAAGATGGAATAGCGACATTCTTCTATTTCAAAGACAATAAAGTTATAGAAGAATGTATGATCGTTCAATCGAACGATGGATTTCCAAGGATGTGGTTTGACAAAATGGTAGATAGTTTTATAACAAACTACCCACCGGGATTTGGTACAAGTGGATATAATGCTAAACATTGGTGTTATTCCACATTCTCTGTACATCTTATATTCATATCAGAAGATGACATCAATACAGCAATGATAGTATATGAAGCAGGAGGTTGGAAAACAGGGATTACAGGCGCGGATTTTTTAAAGAAATATAAATAATTTCAGGTGATTATTTACGACAATACCCTAAATAACTTTGCTAATAATACCGTTCAGAACAGAAGTTTTGAGCGGTATTTCTATTATATGTTGAAAAATTCTTCTCCTTTTGCGTTGGATTTTCATTGCAACCTGTTATAAGGTAGAAAAGAAGAAGCGTTTTGATATGGGCAATTTTAGAAATACATCATAAGGAATACTGTGGCAGCTATTTAGGCTATGCATCCGGCAAAGGTCTGGCTTGGATTGCTGTTTACGAACGTATCTTTGAATAATTAGTCCATATCTGAACGCTTCTTTTTCTTATACCTGCTACCCACAGACAACTGTTCCCCAAGCAAATTTTCTTACCAAAGTTATATATACCAAACACACTATTGTTTGGTAATATGAATATTGGTAAATTCAACTCCTTGTATGACCTTTTGGAGGCATTTCCTACAGAGGAAAATTGCATTAAATATCTTGAGCAACAACGTTGGGCAAACGGTATCCCTATTTCGCCATATGACCCCACGTCTAAAGTATATAACCGTGGCGATGGAATGTATCGCTGCAAAAATTTCACAAATTTTCCTTATTCTATATCTGAAAACTTTGGAAGTATAAGTAAATGATTTATAGCAATATTAGTAAAACGCTTATTCTATTGTACAGCCCAAAAACTTGCTTTACCTTTGCACTATAACTCAAAAAATATACGTTTTATGGACATCAAGAAAGGACAAAGATTAAGAGAAGAATGGGGCGATAAGCCATGTGACCATCCAAATTTTGAAAAAGAAACGCAAGGAGCACCAATATCAGGACTTGGATACGTTGAAAGCAAAACTGGTGATTACATTTGTACTCAATGCGGCGAAACATTTACAAAAGCCGAAAAAGATGAAATTGAAGCTAATAGAGCCAAAAAATAATCGAGAAATTAAGGGAATAGCCGTCAAGGTTATTCCCTTTACTGTTTAATCAATTATTATAAATCAGACAAACTTAATAGGGTATTGTCGTAAATAATCACCTAATTTCATTAATACTATATACCTTAAAAATGAGTATTGACTAATTCGACTCTACCCAAAATTTTGTGTAAATGAAAACAGATTACTCTATGTAGACACTAACAAGTCTCATTTTTTCTGATGTCTGCGCACAATCTCCATGAATTCTTCGCCGGTTATGGTTTCCTTATCCAGCAAATAAGCGGCCGCCTCGTGCATGATGTCCAGATGGCCGGCAATGAGTTTGCGGGCCTTTTGGTGGGCCTCACCAATCATTCGGAGCACTTCGCGGTCAATGTCTGCCGCTGTCTCCGACGAACAGGTCAGCGAGGTGTCGCCACCCAGATAAGCATTATTCACCGTTTCCAGCCCCATCATGTCATATTTCTCACTCATGCCGTAGCGGGTCACCATGGCACGGGCCAGGCGGGTGGCCTGCTCAATGTCGTTTGAGGCTCCCGTGGTCACGCGGCCCAGCACCACTTCCTCAGCGGCCCGGCCG
>URWP01000042.1 GCA_900551645.1 uncultured Bacteroides sp. | reverse complement strand
AAATTTCAAATTATAAGTTCATTTTTTCAAAAAATGAATTTTGACACACCCTCTTCTTTTATGATTAGAATCTTTTTTATTCTTCATCCGGTATTGGTGTAGGAAGCGGTGCTGAAGGATTATTGTCAGATTCACTTAATGCAGGGTTAGCATTGATTTCATTTTCAGGAATGCGCCATAACAAGATGTCTGATCCTGCTGCTATATTGAATACAGATGTTTCATTCGGGAAACCTGCACCACGGCGGTCAACCGATTTGTTCAGACGCATAATATCAAACCAAATCATGCCTTCTCCCCAGAACTCAATTCGGCGTTGGCGGTAAATTTCTTCCTGAATGTCAGTGGCCGAAGCTGCACTGCATGTATATTCCGGATCACGATAGCTTTTAACAAAGCCTTCCAGAGTTGTCTTTGCAGCTCCTGTATTTCCGCTCATTGCTTCACCTTCAGCTTTTATCAGATACATTTCTTCAATACGCATCAATGGAATATCATTGGCATTAACCGATTGTCCTACTACATCATTGTAAGGAGCAAATTTCACCTGTGTATAAGCCGGATATCCATAAGCTGCCATCCAACTAGCCTGTTCAGCATTCAGGTTTGAAGATTGTTTTTCTTCGTTTAACCACCAACCTTTACGGACATCTGTATCTGATATGGTATTATACAGTTTTTTATTGATTTGTTTACCACCTGAATAATTGGCATAACCATAGTTTAATGAACCCATGTGAGAAATCCAGTTAACGATACCTGAAGAAACTACATCGTCAGTTTCTGCTACATAGATACCCCACATCCAGTTGGTTTCAGTCATATCTTTGAAAGTCGGCTTGCTGACATCTGCGATTGTTGCCGGAGTTGCAGAAGATGTTTTAATGGCACTTTCTGCATCGTTTGCAGCATCACTCCATTTCTGCATGGTCAGATTTATACGTGCACGCAGTCCATATGCTTCTGCAAGTCCTATGTAACGTTGGTCATTACGTACTTCACCGGCATTTTCTGCTGCAGTCAAGTATTCAATGGAACGGTTTATGTCGCTTAGAATCTGATCATATACTTCTTGTACAGTGGCTCGTTTAGCACCATTGATTTCTGCTTCAGCTGAATTCTCATTTGTAATTAATGGAACACATGGAGATGTTTCATGGCCTACATAATTGAATTGATATAACTGTGCCAATACAAAATAAGAAAAGGCACGGGCAGCCAGTGCTTGTCCTAGATACTTTTGGAATAAAGGTTCTGTAGTTTCTGCGTCAGTCATTCCTATAACGGTATTGGCTGAATAAATGATACCATACATATTATTCCAAATCATTTGACATTCATTGGAGGTATAGATACGATCTTCGTAGGTAATGGAGAATCCACACCAGTTATATCCATTATCGTCACTTACAACGTCTGCGCCATTTGCATCGGTTGCCAACATTAAAGTCGGATATCCGAAGTCGTTATGACGGCTCGCACCCAATGCTGCTTCGTTAGGCATGTATTGGCTGAATTGAGTGAAGATGGCATTCACACCAGCTTCTGCTCTTTCAGGTTGCATTTCTGCAACTTCTTCTTTCTGGTCGGAAGTAACTGTACTTCCTTCAGGGAATGTATCCAGATCCTGACATCCAGTGAAGGCCAATCCAGACAATAAGCAAGAAGTAAAAATATATTTTGTTTTCATAAATTATTCTGTTTTAGCAATTAAAATGTTAAGTTAATACCACCTGAAATTGTACGAATCGGAGCATACAATGAACCGGTTGCTGATGTATAACTTTGGCGTGGGTCAAGACCTTTGCGGGCAGAAATTACAGCTACATTGTCTGCTACAAAATAGAGGCGTAATTTTTCAATCTGCATCTTTTGTGTCCATGATTTCGGTAATGTATATCCCAATGTGATATTATTAATACTTAAGTAGTTTGAGCTGGTCAACCAACGTGTAGAACTCTTAGCTCCTCCCCATTTATCTTGAGAATTTAAACGAGGCACATCGGTATTTGTATTTTCTGGAGTCCATGCATTCAAAATGTCCATATGGAAATTTTGTCCACCGTCAGAACCATTATGCATCATATACATATAGCCTGAATCGAAAATTTGGCCACCTAACTGATAAGAGAATTGAGCAGAGAAATCAAAGCCATAAGCTGAAAGACTGGTTCCGAATCCACCGTATACAGTTGGCATCAAATCGTCTGTTGCAACTTTATAATCACTGGCTAAAGAGTAGTCAGTAGTAGTGATTGCCTGTCCATTTTCATCTTTTGCCCAATACAAGGCCTCACCGGTTTCTTTATCTACACCTGCATAATCTACCAGATACATACGATACATCGAATATCCTTCTTCGTAGATACGGGAACCATCAATCATCTTACCTTGAAGGTCTGGATGTAGTTCGTTGATTTTGTTCTTGACGAATGTGGCATTCAAATTTACATCCCAGTTTACATTTTTGTTGTTGATGATGTTATAGGTGAAATCAAGTTCTACACCTGAATTGGTCATTGAACCTACATTCATAGGGATGGATGTATAACCTACACTACCTGCAACTGGCTTATTGTAAAGCATGTCGTCAGAACGGCGTCCGAAATATTCGATGCTACCATTCAGCTTGTTGTGGAACAATGCAAATTCAACACCGATGTTGTAAGAGGTAGAAGTTTCCCAAGTCAAGTCTGCGTTGCCTTTATATTTTAAGGCACCATCAGCAAAAATACCGTTTGAACCGGTCATACTGAATTGATCCAAATATGGATAATAGTTTTTGGTTCCCAGTACCGGATCCAACAGGATATCATCATTTCCTTGTTGACCGAAAGATGCTTTCAGTTTTAACATGTCTACCCATTCAATATCTTCCATGAAAGATTCTTGAGAAATCATCCATGCTGCACTAGCAGACCAGAAGTCTCCCCAACGGTTTTCTGGAGCAAAACGAGAGGAAGCATCACGACGGTATGAAACATTAGCAAAATAAGTATCGTTATAAGAATAGTTTACGCGGCCGAAGATACCTCTAGTTGCATAAGTGTCTTTTTTACCACCACCTCTCAATTGATCAATAGCGTTACTTACATAGTAACTTTCTGGGTTATATAAGTTTTGGCCACTGGCATATACATCTGTGAATACATAATTGTAGCCATCATATCCGGCAGTGAAATCCAAATGATTTACTTCGTTGAAAGCCATTTGGTAGTTTGCAACATACTGTTGGTCGAATCCGAATGTACGCATCTGTTCCTGCCATGCAGTACCACCATAAGATGCATTTTGACCCATATAAGCATTTCCTAAATTGTTATAACGGGTATTATCAACATTCATACCAAAACGAGCTGTAATGGTTAAACCTTTTATCGGAGTTAATTCGGCGAACCAGTTAGCATTAACGATATCCATCAGATATTCAGTCTTGTTATAAATCAAGTCACCGGCAGGGTTGGCAATTGACATGAATGAACGGTTCATATTTGTACTGACACCGTCACCATAGTCATATACTTTACGTCCTTGATTAGTCATGATATTTCCGTTTACGTCACGTACGTACATCGGATAAACAGGAGCTATATTGTTTGCAATGAAGAATGCATTACCCGATGAAGCTGTCGCATTACCATCCTGATCTCCTGGATAACGGCTTGTCGTATTGATGTAGCTAAAGTTACCACCGACTTTTAACCAATCATTTACTTTATAATCTCCATTCAAGCGACCGCTGTAACGTTTGAATCCAGAACCATCAATGATACCTTGGTCATCCAAATATCCGAAAGAGAAATAGAGACTTGCACGGTCATTTCCACCTGAAATACTTAAATTATATTCTTGACGTAAATTGTTTTTGAATGTTTCATCTTCCCAATTATCTGGAGTATAGTAATAAGTACCATCAGAGTATCCCAATTTTGCGTTAGGATTGATTTTCCCATCCATACCGAATAAAGATTCACCTTCTGGTAAGGTATAAATCTGATATCCTATACCACCATTCCCTTTTTGATAGATAGTACTGTTGGCATATGCATTGGCTTTTGTTGCATCATAGCCAAGACTGTAAATTCCTGCATTATATAAAGCTTGATATAGAGTCTCCATATACATGTTCGGGTCTGTCATTACATCATAATTCTTGACCGCACGTGAGTTGGAACCCCATTTGGCATCGAAATTGACACGGGCTTTTCCACTTTTCCCTTTTTTGGTAGTAATCATGATGATACCATTTGCGCCACGTGCACCATACAAAGCAGTAGAAGCGGCATCCTTTAATACCGTCATTGATTCAATATCTGTTGAATTTATAGAGGACAAGTCTCCATCGAATGGAATACCATCAACAACATATAGCGGATCTGTACCTGCATTGATAGAACCTACACCACGAATACGGACTTTGGCTGTTTCTCCAGGTTGGCCATTGGCACTTTGTACTTGAACTCCCGCTACTGCACCTGCTAGTGCATTAGTGACATTTGAAACCTGTCTTTTTTCAATTTTATCAGCTTTCATTACAGCCGCAGAACCTGTAAACGAACCTTTTGTAGAGGTACCATATGCCGTTACTACAACTTCGTCCAAGACTTCTGCATCAGACTTCAAAACAACATTTACTTGTGATTTGACAGCTACCTCCTGAGTCTGAAACCCGATGAATGAAATCATCAAAGTCTTCGCCGAACTTGGCACATTTGTCAACGTAAAATTACCATCGATATCGGTTACAGTACCTACAGTGGTACCTTTTACCAATACAGATGCACCTACTACAGGTAAACCGTCTTCTTCAGAAGTGACATGACCTGTCACTTTAGAAATCTGAGCGTTTACCAGACCGATTCCTATCACTAGGAAGGCCATTAACAGCATCAATGTTCTTTTCATAAAAATCTCTCTTAAAGTTTAACTTTACATTAATAAAATTTATTTACTCTAACAGGGCGCAAATTTAGCAATAAATTCCTAAAGATTAACGAGAATTGAATAAAACTCGATAATAAATCCGTTTTTTAACACTTTACCGACAAATTTCTTAAATATAGACTTATAAATATGCAAAATGTTTATCTCTGAATCGACAAAATCACAGATTTGGATGCTCTGGTTTCCCAAAAAAGTTATTCCATTCCTAATATTCTCTAAAATCCTTGCATTTTACGAAGGAAATACAATAAGGCAGGATTAACTAAAATATAATAAGGAATATGGAAAAGATTAGTTACCGCTTAGTTTATAACCGTAAGAACAGTTTGAATGATAAAGGTATGGCCCTTATCCAAGTAGAAGCCTATTACAAAAAGAAAAAAATATATTTCTCTACACATATATATGTGACTCCTGAACAATGGGATAAGAAACATCAATTAATAGTATTCCATCCTCACAGTGAAATCCTTAATCGAATGCTGGAAGAATTCATCTTAAATTTGCAATGGAAAGAGTTGGAATGCTGGAAGCAAGGAAAAGTTATATCATTGGATTTATTAAAATACCCATCTAAAAGCCAACAAAATAGTGTCGAAAACCTGTTTATCCGATTAGGTAGAAATTGGGTAGAACAATCCAACCGGAAAGAAAGCACTAAAAACAATCTTTATTCTACTCTCTCGCTGTTACAAGAATTCAGTCCGGATGTGAGTATTTCTGATATATCATATACATATTTGAAGGATTTTGAATCTTTTCTAATCAAAAAAGGACATGCTGTTAACACTATAGCCAAACATTTAAGGCATTTGAGAACACTTGTCAATGAAGCAGTCAGGCAAGACTTGATTACATCAGAAGCCAATCCTTTCCGGAAATATCAGATTCGGACTGTTGCAAGTAAACATGTCTTTTTACTGCCGGCTGAATTGCAGAAACTAGAGAATCTGTCTTTACCCGAACGTCATAAGCATTTGCAACATACACTTGATGCCTTCCTTTTTTGCTGCTATACAGGATTAAGATATTCCGATTTTACACATCTGTCTGCTGATAATCTGATTAAACCGGATAAACGAAATATATGGATAGTTTTTAAGTCCATCAAGACCTGTATAGAAATACAGATACCTTTATATTTACTGTTCCAAGGAAAAGCGATTTCTATACTTCATAAATATTCTAAAGACCCCAATATATTTTTCAATTTGAAGCCTAATTCCAGTGTGAACAAAGAACTGATCAAAATAGGAGAATTAGCCAAAATCAGTAAGCATTTCTCTTTTCATACAGCCAGACATACCAATGCTTCCCTATTGATTTATGAAGGAGTGCCTATTACTACCGTACAAAAATTGCTTGGGCATCAAAGCGTCAAAACTACAGAAGGTTACAGCAATGTTTTTTCTTCTACTATTATCAATGATTTAAAAAGATGTAAACGTTAATTCCCCAGATGTTGAAGGAGGAATAAGGTATATCTTTTATTGGATCTGGAAACAGTTTGTCAATTATTCGTCTAGCAATCTTCAGTTTTTTCTCATATACGATAACATAAAGCTCAAAAAAACAATGATAATAAACTATTTCAGTTCGGCGAAGACTTTGATGATTTCATTCATCGGCTTCCGCACTCAGGAGGTAGCTGTCAAATCACAAGTAAATGTTGTTTTGAAGTCTGATGCAGAAGTCTTGGACGAAGTAATGGTTGTTGCTTACGGTACAGCAAAGAAGTCTTCATTTACGGGATCAGCTTCTAATATTGATAGTAAGAAATTGGAACTTCGACCAATTACTAATGTTTCAAAAGGTTTGGAGGGTCAAACAACAGGTTTGTTGACAACTTCAGGTTCCGGCCAGCCTGGTGAATCTGCCAAAATAGTTATCCGTGGTTATGGTTCTATCAATGCTTCACAGAATCCGTTGTATGTAGTGGATGGAATTCCTTATGACGGTGATTTGTCTTCCATTAATCCAGCAGATATCCAATCTATGACAGTATTGAAAGATGCATCAGCTGGAGCTCTTTACGGTGCACGTGGTGCAAACGGTGTAGTGATGATTACTACAAAACAAGGTAAGGAAGGTAAGACTTCTGTAACATGGCGTTCTACTGTTGGTTGGTCATCAAGAGCCCTTCCGGAATATAAAACTGTAAACCAGAAGGATTTTGTTCAGTTGACTTATGAATCATTGCGTAATGGATATATTTTCAACAATGGTTATGATTGGGCTGACGCTGAGGCACAGGCTCGTGCCGATTTAGGTAGTACACTGGGTGGTGAACTTTATAATCCGTTCAAAAATTACACTTGGGATAACATTATCGATCCTGAAACAGGTATGGTAAGATCAGATGCTCAGTCTGTATGGAATGAAAGATGGATGGATGCTTTGTTGAAAAACAATGCGTTCCGTCATGAACATCAGCTGGGTGTGAATGGTGGTACAGAGAAAACAAAATATATGTTCTCTTTGGGCTATTTGAATGAAGATGGTATTCTGGTAACAACTGGATTCCAGCGCTATAATGCACGTGCAAATGTAAATTCTCAAATTACAGACTGGTTTAATGCCTTTGTAAATACTTCATTGTCTCATTCTGTGCAAAACTACAGTGACTATGACGGTGCTTCTGTTTCGAATGTTTGGTATTCTTCTCAGTTCGTATCACCGTTATTACCTTTATATATAAAGGATATGGACGGAAACAATGTATTGGATGAAGCTGGCCAGCCTCAGTTGGACTATGGTGAGAACGGACGTCCAGGTAGCTACAATGATTACAATCCACTCGGAGGATTAGTTGATGATAAATCAAATATCAAGAATGATGTAGCTGGTGTTCGTACGGGTATTACTTTAGGTTCTGATAAAGATGAATATGGCATTTTTAAAGGCTTGAAATTAGCTGTAAATTTTGGTGTGGATTATCGTAATCAGACTAAAATGTCATATATGAACATGTATCATGGTAATCAGGCTGCAGCAGGTGGTTTGCTGACAAAGAACAGCAGTCGTATGCAGAGTTATACATTCAACCAGTTGTTGACATGGAATCGTTCATTCGATCTTCATAACATTGATGTTATGGCCGGTCATGAATTTTATGCTTACCAATACGAATATCTGGAAGCTGGTAAGACAAATTTGGTAGATGGCATTTTGGAGTTACGTCCGGGTACGACACTGTACGCTGCAGATTCTTATACTGATAAGTATCGCATTGAATCATGGATGGGACGTGTAAACTACAACTATGATGAAAAATATTATCTTTCTGCATCTATCCGTACAGACGGTTCTTCTCGTTTCTATAAAGATAACCGTTGGGGTACATTTTGGTCTGTAGGAGGTAACTGGCGTATCTCAAAAGAGAAATTTATGCAGGACATCAAATGGGTTGACAACCTGTCTGTGAAACTCAGTTACGGTCAGCAAGGTAATGATAATATTTTGAACTCTTTAGGTGAAAGTAATTATTATCTGTGGCAGAGCTTGTATGATTTGAGTTGGGCAAACGAAAATCAGATTGGTGCTATGGTGAGTTCTTTGGAAAACAAGAATGTTACTTGGGAAAAGAATGGTAACATGAACGTCGGGATTGAAGCCTTGTTGTTTGATAGCCGTGTCAGCTTGAACGCAGAGTATTATAACAAGAAGACTGTTGACATGTTGTTGTCTTACCCGATGGCCACTTCTACAGGCTTTAACGGATATAATGCGAATGTAGGTAACATGCGTAATAGCGGTTTCGAATTTGAATTGAGAGTAACTCCGATTCGTACAGATAACTTTACTTGGAATGTTACTTGGATGGGATCTACTGTAAATAACAAGGTGTTGAAACTGACAGGTGAATCTCCTGAGATCATCAGTGGTGTATATAGTATCAAAGAAGGAATGCCTATCAATACATTCTATATGGCCAAGTCCGCCGGAGTTGACCCAGCAACAGGTGCTCAGTTGTATTGGGTTTATGATACCGATGAAAACGGTAATATTACAAATGAACGTATCAGTAGTGACTATGCTAAGGCTGCCAATAGTAAGTATTATTTAGGAAGCCGTATTCCTGATTTGTACGGAAGTTTGAGTACTGATTTTTCTTGGAAAGGTTTGGATTTATCTATTTTGACGACTTACTCTATTGGAGGAAAAATTTATGATGGTCTGTACCAAGGTTCAATGGAGAACATGTACTATAACAATGCATGGAATGAACACGCTCTGCGTCGTTGGCAAAAGCCAGGTGACATTACTGATGTTCCGCGTATCGAAGTTGCAAGTGCAAATACAACAACTGACCGTTTCTTGATTGATGCTTCTTATTTTACAATCAAGAACATCACTTTGGGTTATACTTTACCTAAATCATGGATGAATAAGGTATCATTGAACTCTGTTCGTGTATTCGGCTCTGTTGATAATTTAGCTATTTTCAGCCACCTGCAAGGTATGGATCCGCAATATAATTTCTCTGGACAAACTGATTACAGCTATTCTCCGAATAGAACAGTATCATTAGGTGTAGAAGTTAATTTCTAATTAATAAAACAAAAAAAGAAATGAAAAAAACATTCAAATATATATTTGTTGGTTTGTTGGGATGTGCTACATTGTCATCCTGTTTGGAGAGCTCGTTGGAGACAGCACCGACCGATTCAATGTCAGGTTCTGGTCTGCTTGCCAATGCTAATGCCGCTCTTGTCCCTCTGAATGGTATCTATCGCTCTATGTATTCTTCTTGGTCACCAGCAGGAAATACACACCAGAGTTTTGGTATCAGTTCCTATAACTTGATGGCAGATGTAATGGGTGAAGACTTTATTCAGGCTGCTCAAGGAAGTGGATGGTTCTGGTATGACTGTCTGTATATGGTAAAAGATAGATATACTTCAACATCTTGGCGTTCATACGATTTGTGGAATGCTTATTATACATGGGTTTCAAATGCAAACTACATCCTTGCAGCAAAAGAAACTATGAGTGGAGAAACAGCTGACATCAACTACGTGATGGGACAGGTTTACGCTATTCGTGCTTATTCGTATTTCATGCTGGCTCAAAGTTTTGCTCGTACTTATAAGGGACATGAGTCTGAACCATGTTGTCCAATTTATACAGAACCGACAGTAGCTGGAACTCAGGGAAAACCACGCTCAACAGTTCAGGAAGTATACGATTAGATTTTGTCTGATATCAATACCGCTATCGAATTGTTGGATGGAACAACACGTCAGCATATCTCGCATATTGACTATGCTACAGCTATGGGGTTGAAAGCTCGTATTGCATTGGTGATGGAAGACTGGAAAGCTGCCAAGGAATCTGCGAAAGCTGCTATTGAAGCTAGCGGATGCACTGTTCAGCCTGTAAGTAATTTTATGGGATTGAATGATGTGACATCTAAAAATGTAATGTGGGGTGCTAGAATTATTTCTGATCAGTCTACAATGTATGCAAGCTTCTTCTCACATATGGATGCAGATGGAAACGGTTACGCAAACAGTGGGGCATATAAAGAAATTAATAAGCTTTTGTATGATGGTATGGCTGCCAACGATTCTCGTCGTGCATGGTGGGATCCTACTGATGCCAGAAACGGAGATTGTGGATATATGCAGAATAAATTTAAGTTTGCTGATACACAGACTTGGACAGGTGATTATATTTGGATGCGTGTAGAAGAAATGTATCTGACTGCTGCTGAAGCTGAATGTCGTTTAGGTGAAGAGGCTGCTGCCATTGAAGATCTTACTGCTGTGATGGGACAACGTGTAGAAGGATATACTTGTACAAAGACAGGTACTTCTTTGGGTAAATTGACAACGGATGTTACAGGTTCACTGCTTGAAGAAATTATTACTCAGCGTCGTATAGAACTGTGGGGTGAATTTGGTCGTATCTACGATATCCGCCGTTTGAAACAAGGTTTCGTCCGTACCACTGCAATGGGTTGGCCGACTGCAGCTCAGTTGACAAACCGTCCAACCAATGATCCTGAAAGTTATATGTGGGTATTGACTATACCGCAGAGTGAGTTCGATGGTAATGCAAATATGAATCCGGCTACAGATCAGAATCCGGTAGGTGATACCAAATAATATTTAAAAGTAAGAACAATGAAAATAAAAGGATATATTTACGGAATTGGTGTCGTAATGGCTACATTATTTGCTTCTTGCGACACAGATAATATGAAAGAAGTTTTCCAGGAAACTACAATGGGGGCTGCTTTCTCATTCGGAGCTCAATCCGTTTCATTCCCCGCTAATGGATATGAGGGCTTTGATGTAGAAGTTACACGTGCAAATTCATCTGAAGCTGCAACAATTTCGTTGACAGCTACAATGGCAGATGGTTCTGCTCTTCCGGCTGAAATTAATGTTCCTTCTTCAATTTCTTTCGAAGCTGGTGAATACAGAAAAATGTTACACGTAACAGTTGGCGATATCAAATCGGGAACTACATATTCAATTGTAATAGCATTGGATCCTTCGGTAGCATCTTCTTTTGAAAATGCTATTACCACAAAAACGATTTCTGTATATAGAGATTATACATATACCAGTATTGGAACAGGTAAATTAGTTTCTGAATTCTTTGGAGCTGAAGGGGAGGCTGAAATTCAGAAAGCTGATGATATCAATTGGTACAAAGCTATCAGTCTGTATGAAGACGGTTATGATGTAGTTTTCAAGATCAGTGATGACGGAAAGACTGTAATCGTAGATAAGCAAGCTGTCGCTTCTGATATCAGTGGATATGGTACAGCATATGTTGCTGGTAATGGTACATTGGAAAATGGTGTGATAACTGTTACATTGGAATTCACTGTAAGTGCTGGAAGTTTTGGTACTGCTACAGAAGTGATTACTTTACCGGTAATGTAATTCATTTCAATTCTTAATTCTGATGGTTTTATTTAAATGATCAGATATGAGGGTGAAGTCTTAGATTTCACCCTCTTTTTTATGTCTATCGATTTAGTGTTATTTATCTTTTGAGGTTATTCAATCGTATTAATTATATTCTGCACTTGTACTAGCTTAGTTTAATTTTATAGAGTTGATAGAAATTTGCAATCGGTAAATTTTGTACCTTGCTTTTTATGCAATAAAGGTTACCGTTAGAGGGTGCATTGGACGCTGTAAATATCTTTTTATATTTGAGTATATATTTTTCTGTAGGGGCAGAGGCTTTAAAAGAAAAGTTGACTATGATATAATGAATTTTGATAAAATATCAATGTGTTGATAATCAGCTTATAGGTGGATTTTTTCTGGAAAAGGGGAATAATAATGAACCTTTGAACCTTTTGAACCTTATTGGGATAAAATGAGTTTTATTCAATTCTTTATGATTGTAAGGATTTAATACTGATTATGGAAAAAGTCTACCGGACGAAATGGAAATGGTTTATCATCCGGTAGAAATTGGAAACTTAATCAGATATGCGTCGTTTGATGGTTTTATACCTTTTTCTTTCTGAACATCATCCAACGTATAAGTGAGGCTGGAATAGTATGGCTTTGCAGATTAAGTTTTTCGCTGCGTTCATCCACACGTTCATACAGTCGTTCTGCATCTTTATCGGACAGCATACCGTCAGTTTGTAGTTGTCGGATATTTCTACGCTCGTTGCAGAGTAACATGCGTGTGGCCTTCTGAGTCAGAGCATGTTTGTAGGCTTTCGGGAAGTCATTGGCCAGTTTATTCAGTATGCTGTTCATGGCTTCGACGTTATGTTGGGTTTCTTCTTTTAATGTGTTCAAGACCACTTTCTGTTCGTCGTTCAATACTTTTGAATTTTCCAATTCGTCCAACAGTTTCAAGTCCTCTTTCTGTAGGATGATGAATCCTCGTCCCAGGTCGTACACAATTCCGATACGTTCCTTGAAATAAAAACTTATCCACGAACCTATTTTAGGAATTTTCTGCATGCCGTCCAGAATGAAGGTACGGTTGCAGAAGTTGAAGATGGACGGACGGTTGTCTAATGCATAGCTTCCGTCGTGGTCATAAAGTTCATCCAGTGAGTTACTGAGCAACATGAATGATGTCTTGGCGATAATACCTTCGTCGTATATTTGGTGCAGAAACATCTTTTCTTTGTCCAGCACGCGCAGTCTGATTTCATTCATGATATCGTTTGTCATGGGAGTGGCTTCCTGATCATTGGGCATGGCGGTAATATACTGACTGACTTTTTCCCAGTTGGCTCCGTTCAGTGCGTCACGTGTCTTCAGCCTTTCAAAATACTTTTCAGAATTTTCATGCAGGAGGTTCTGTATTTTGTTTTCCATCATGGTACGGGCTGTAGGAATATAAATCAGTCCTAGTTTATTGAGCAGCCATCGCATGGTAGTGGCGTTGATACAGAGGGTCAGCGTTACTATTCCTGCGGTAAAAAACAATACCTGACTTCGTATTCCGTCGGGTATGGATGGGGTATATGAGACCATCAGCGCCAAAGTCATACCTAGTGCGCCACGCAGACCTCCCCAGGTGAGAATGATGGATTCTTTTCTGTTCAGTCCGTAGCCCGAACGTTTCATGATGGGGTAGAGTATCATGATTGTGACATACCGGATGATATTCAGAGCTATGTAAATCAGTATCAGTATGGCGCAATGTGACCAGGAGAAGTCAACTTTTTCGGCTATCACGACACCTACGATGATGAAGATGAGTGTGTTGGCTATGTAGGTAAGCAGCTCCCAAAAACTTCTCATGAATGTATTGACCTGTGGCTTGAGTCTGGGCTTGCCTACATAAGCGATAGTCAGACCGAATGCCACCAGTGCAATGACACCGGAAATACCTAAATACAATTGTGCCAGTATGAATACCAGATAGGCTGAAAGTATGATAACACTGTTCTGAATCATTTCTTCAGAATTGATACGGGTAATGAACCAGATGACCAGACGGGCTGCAATGAAGCCTAAGATGGCACCACCTGCCACTACCTGACAGAACTCAAGGATAGGGGTGAGATCGTCACTCCGTCCCCAGACAGTAATACCATAGAAGAGCATGAAACAGACGATGCCGGTACCGTCGTTTAATAGTGATTCCGCGTCTACCAGGGTAGAGAACCGTTTACTGGTTTTTAGCTCGTGAAGTAGAGCTACTACCGCAACGGGGTCTGTCGCACTGATTAGCGCTCCGAACATCAAGGCGGATGCCCATGTCCAGTTCTCATAACCGGGGACAAAGCTGCAGATCACCATCAGTACGATGGCTGTAAGTATCATACAGATAATCAGACCGGGAACAGCCCGCCCCCAGCCAAAAGGGTGGCATTGGTTAATGTTTTTTTGAAGATGTGCAGGTTTAATTCGTAGGCAGCGTCAAAAATCAAGATAGGCAGGAAAATGTAGAGAATCAAATCTGGATTGATGTTGGCTACACTATCCAAGGCACTGCTGAATTGGGACATATGGTGGAATATTCCTGCCCGATTCATGATTCCGGCAGCTAATCCGATGGCGAATAATCCTACAGTGTAGGG
>URWP01000041.1 GCA_900551645.1 uncultured Bacteroides sp. | reverse complement strand
TGTAAACCATCGGATTTCTAAGACACTCGTTGAGGAATATGGCAAAGGCACGCTATTGGTACTTGAGAATTTAACGGAAAGAGTTATAAGAATTCTACAGAAACAACTATAAGAAATATATGGAATTGTTAGGTGAGACAATGGAAGCATCTAAATCAGATAAAGCGGAGAATATGAGCTTTGCTTCTTGGCTTAAAATGAACCATCCAAAGCAAGCAAAACAAGATATCTTTTCTCTTAAGGTTTTAAGTATGCTGCTGTTAAAAAGCAAGGCTGTCCATTCCAGAATTCTTCAAATAAAGGACATCGGAGAAATAGAGTCCCTTATTGAGAAATTTCGTATTAATAAGGGAATCAATATATATATTGGAGACAAAAAAACTGCTTATATCACTGCACTCAGCGCATATGAGGACTATTTGCAGTATTTGCAAAATGAACATAATGAGA
Source organism: uncultured Bacteroides sp. (assembly GCA_900551645.1). Lineage (GTDB taxonomy): Bacteria > Bacteroidota > Bacteroidia > Bacteroidales > Bacteroidaceae > Phocaeicola. The sequence goes on along the minus strand of URWP01000041.1, from coordinate 14,302 downwards.
ACAATGAACGAACTGAACCAGAAGGTTCAGGCGATGCTGATAAGGAATCAGTAGATGGAGACGAGACTGATGAAATGAAAGTATCGTTCACTGAATCTCGAAACTATAAATATACACGTCCTTCAGATTTGGAATATTTTGGCACGCATTATTCAATCAGAAATTGGACACAGGCTTATGTTCAAACACTGAAATGTCTATTTGAGGATTATCCAGATCAGATTTCTTCTATGCGAGGTAAAAGCATCAGGGGAAAAGAGAAGATAGATATTGCAGATACAGTTGGTTCTGATGCTATGGTGGCTCCGCGAAAAATAGCAGACGATTTGTTCCTTGAAACAAATGAAAGCGCAACAGACATTGTAAAAAAATGGGGCTCTTCCTAAATTTGTGCAATGTAGACTACAATGAAGTAAAGGTTCGGTATTCTTTTTCTCGCAACAACAGGAGACAGGTGAATACAGTTCATCTCAGCGATGGAAGCGTAGACATAGGTGACCAAGCAGCAAAGGTAGAAGAAACTTTTGAAGGTGTAGATTTCGCGCCATATCGGAAACTACTCATTGAAAAATTCTCTAAAGGCTTCCGAATAGATTCGGGGCTCGATATGAGGCGGTTTCGTTCTTTCTGGGAGACCATGTATAAAAAAGAACTAACAGAATCTAATGAGGATATACGAAAACGAATCAACTATATTACTATTCGGTGCAATGACTTTGTATATTTACCGGAAATGATGATGACGGAACAAACTGCTGAAAGGATCTTTGCATACATCACTGAGTGTTTTCAAGACGGGAAGATAGCAGTTTATTTCGATGCCCTTTATAAGGAATTTGAAAATGAATTCGAGGGGAAGAGGATCAACAATTCAGAGATGCTTAAAAGCTATCTCTCCTTTGCAAACAATGGAAGGTTTTACATTCACAAAAACTACCTGACAAAAGATGCCCACGCAAAGGTCAATCCAACGGATGAAGTTAGGAATTACATGATAACGATAGGTGTCCCAGTCACTGTAGACGATTTGAAGGCGGCACTCTCTCACATCAATGCGGATGCCGTATACTGGGCAGTCGCCGGTTCGCACAGCGCAGAATTTGTTCGGAACCAAAAGGGTGAATATTTCCATGCTGATATTATTCAATTCACGCAGCAGGAAATTGACACGATTACCGAAATGATTCAACGGGCGATAGACGATAAGGGCTATATGGGTGGCAAGGAGCTGACTGATGCCATAGAGGTAAAACTTCCTACTGTAATGGAACGGTACCCATTCCTTGAATGGCTCGGACTTCGGGATGTTATTGCCTATAAACTCCGGGATATGTTTTCTTTCAAAGGAAAGATTATCAGTCCGTATGGGCAGAATTTGTCCATGACGGAGGTGTTCGCACATTTTGCCTTGATGCGGGATTATTTTACACTGGAACAGCTAAATTCCCTGAAACGAGACCTGGATACGCCGATATACTTTGATTCTGTATATGCTAATTCATTGAGAATTAATGCTGACGAATTCGTGTCTCTTGATCAAGCTGCGTTTGATATTGAGGCTACGGATGCTGCCATCAGTCGCTTTTGCACAGGTGATTATATTGCATTGAGGAAAATCAGCTTCTTTGGCTCATTCCCGGATGCAGGATTTCCATGGAATGACTTTTTACTTGAGCATTATGTAGCTGAATTCAGTAAGGATTTCAAACTTATGCACAGCGGTTTTACAGCCGGTAAACCTGTTGGAGCTATCGTCAGACGAAGCTCCCGCTACAATGATTTTGATGAACTGTTAAGCGCGGAACTGGCGGTCAGTGGGATTCCTCTGGACAGAGAAAATGCCCTGCAATATCTCGTGGACAATGGTCTGCTTGCCCGTAAGAACTACGGTAAGATTGAACAAGTCTTGTCTACAGCAAAACAGCAGAGATTGACGAAAGGATAATAGATATACCATGTACGCTTACACTTATGATGAACAGACAGGAGGTTTGCTGTTGACCAGCTCACCGCTGGCCTTCAGCAAGGAACCACGTCCTGTTTACTATAAAGAATTAGACATATTAGGATTTGATAAATACTGGAACTATGCCAGGAATGACTCTTATCCCTATATGTGGGCTGAGGCCAACAACTACTTTTACAGAGGCCGTAAAGTTGCGCAGACAAAAGGAGGCTCCTGCTATACTGCGCCGAAAATCAAAATCCTTGAAGATCCGGAGCCTGACGGGCAGCCGCTCCGATTTGTTGATATTCCTGCCATGGTTGAGAAGAACAGGAGGATACTTGAGGGACTAGTGCAGGATACCATCAAGGAAGTATATAACACTTACCGAAAATACCAGAAAAAAATAGATGTCTTTTATGTAGCTTTCTCAGGTGGAAAGGACAGCATCGTCACCTTAGACATTGTTCAGAAAGCTTTGCCTCATAATACCTTCAAAGTATTGTTTGGTGATACGAGGATGGAATTTCCGGACACCTATGATTTGGTGAATAAGGTTGAAGCATATTGTGACGACCAACAAATAGATTTTATACGAGCCCGTTCAGAATATGATCCTGAATACACATGGAATAAATTTGGGCCACCTGCAACAGTAACACGATGGTGTTGCAGCGCCCATAAAACCGTTCCTCAGGTACTTGCCTTACGAAAAAAAACCGGTAAATCAGATTTTACTGGGATGGCGTTTATAGGAATTCGGGCAAGTGAAAGTGTGGCGCGTAGTGAATATGACTACGTTAGTCTCGGAGAAAAGCACAAGGGACAATATAGCTGCAATCCCATCTTAGAGTGGAATTCAGCAGAATTGTATTTATATATTTACTCTGAAAACTTGCCGTTGAATGAAGCTTACAAAAAAGGACACAGACGAGTCGGATGTCTAGTTTGCCCGAGAGCAGCTGAACGAAATGATTATATGAGCCGAGTGTGGTATCCTGAATATTTCGATAAATTTCTTAAAATTATTGAACGAATGTATCAAAAGGAATTTACAAACAACGAAGCTTTAAGGAATTTTGTAGAAAACGGTGGATGGAAGGCACGTAAGAATGGTAGGGATCTATCAATTGAAATTGGGTATTCTGAGTCAAAAAAACGAGGAGGACAAATTCTTACAATAGAAACTCCGAGAACAGAGTGGAAGGAATGGATAAAAACTGTAGGTGTGTTGCTTAATGATTCTTCACCATACACGATTTTATTCCGAAATAAAGAGCATAGGTTTACGGTAACAGAAACAGAAAAAGGATATCGCGTCTATATAGATGAGGAACTTGCAAAAGAGGATCCGCTCTTTGTGAAATTGCTAAAGAATGTATTTCGTAAGGCGTCATGTTGTATTAACTGCCATGAATGTGAAGCGGATTGTCATTATGGATGTATCTTCATGAAAGATGGAAAAGTGAAAGTAAGTGACAGATGCGTCCATTGTTCTGAATGTCACAAGGTAGATAAGGGGTGCCTTATATATAAATCATTAGAGATGCCTAAAGGGGGACTAGTAATGTCAGCAAACAAGAGCTTGAACTGTTACTCTCATCACGCTCCTAAAATTGAGTGGTTCACCCAGTTCTTTAATTACAAGAATGATTTTGACCAGAAGCATTCACTCGGCTCACAGATGTATAGCTTCTTTAAGCGGTTTCTTAGAGACGCAGATCTGTTGGACAAAAATGGATTTAGCCATACTGCTGAAGTGATCAATAAGCTTGGCCTTGATGATCTTTCGAGCTGGGGAATAATGCTTACTAATCTTTCGTACACGCCACAAATTAATTGGTATGTTAAGCGCCTTAAGATGCTCGAAAATTATACTAAGGAGTACACCCTTTCGCTATTAGTTAATGATGGCGCGAAAGAGAGCTGGGTGAATGATATATGGAGCTCATTCGGGAGATTTGTCGAATTGCCATTCAAGGAAGTGGGCATGGGACATTCTGAAAAGGAAAAGAGGCATATGGTATCGATTACTCGTACTCCTTGGCAGAACCCCAATCCCCGAGTCATCCTGTATTCACTGTACAAATTCGCAGAAGGCTGTGGGGGATACTACCAGTTTACGCTGGGCAGACTGTTGAACCACGAGATCGACAGTGAAGGGGTAAGTCCGACGGAGATCTTCGGGCTTGACCGTGATCAGATGGAAAAGCTTCTGACTGGTCTTTCTATAAACTATCCGGAATTTATCAATGCGACCTTCACGCTTGATCTCGATAATATCACGCTCCGCAGCGAGAAATCCTCGCAGGATGTGTTAACACTGTTTTAAAGGAGATAAGCCGATGCTAGACAAGTACCGTGATTATTTTGACATTGATCCTGAATATCTGGCGCAGATCAATGAAGCGGAAATTGAAAGCCACCCCGATCTATGGAAGAAGTTTTATCCTCACGAGACATTTGTGAAGCTCGTGAAAGATACAATCAGCGTTATCTCTCGGAAACAGAAGCTCTCTATTTGGGTGGAGGGCGCATATGGTACGGGTAAATCCCATGCCGTACTGACACTTAAAAAACTGCTGGACGCCTCTGACGAAGCTACAAAGGCATATTTTGATAAATACAATGATGAACTCAGCACAGATCTTTACAACAAATTCCAACAACTTAAAAACGGAGATCAGAAAATCCTGACCGTGCATCGCTATGGCTCTTCAAATATTCATGGGGATGACGACCTTGTTTTTGCTATTCAACAGAGTATCGTAGCCGCCTTGAATAATGCCGGCGTTTCCGATCACGGCGAGGGCGCGCTAAAAGATTCAGCTGTGACATGGCTTTCTGATTCCCTCAATAAGAATTATTTCAACGCCTTAATTCAGAAAAAGTATACTGATCTTTTCTCCGGTGACGATGTTGACAGGATCATTGAGAAATTAAATACATATGCTGAACAGGCAATGGAGCAGTCGTCAAAGGGAGATGCACTCCAGACGCTTATGGGCAAAATTATGAAGGTTGCTCGTGAACAGCATTTTTCTGCCTTGACACTGACGACAACTTCTCTTCTTAACTGGATTGACGCAGTCATCAGGAGAAACAATTTCAAGGCGATTGTGTTTATCTGGGATGAGTTCACGGATTATTTCCGCAACAACATGCGGGCAATGACCGGATTTCAGGAAATTGCTGATTTCAGTGGCGACAAGCCGTTCTATCTCATTATCGTTACACACAATGTCATGCACATGTTTCCTGACTCCGACAAGGACTGGAAGCGACTGATGGGACGTTTCGTCCAGCCTATCTGCAATATCGAACTTCCTGAAAATATGGCATTCCGCCTCATGGGCGATGCGATGGAAGAAAACAAAGATCCCCAGATTCAGAAGGACTGGCATGTAACACGTGAAGATCTTTATGACAGGACGCATGATTCAAGAAAGCTTGTAAAAGATAAGGCGAAAATCAATGATGCAGAACTCAAAAAGATTCTGCCTATTCATCCGTATGCGGCATTGCTGCTGAAGCATATCTCATCTGCGTTTGACTCTAACCAGAGGAGTATGTTCGATTTCATTAAGAATGATCGCGGCGATGAAATCAAAGGCTTTCAGTGGTTTATCAATAATTGCGGGCCGTATGATGCAAATCCGCTGCTGACAATAGATATGCTTTGGGATTTCTTCTATGAAAAGGGCAAGGAGTATCTTGCTCCAGATATCAGGTCTATCCTTGACTGTTATGGTCTTGCTGCAAATAAGAACCTTGATTCTGAACGCCAACGTGTTTTGAAAACGGTGCTGTTACTGCAGGCAATCTCTCAACGTACGGGTGATTCAGTAGAACTCTTTATTCCGAATGAAAGGAACCTGAACAATGCCTTCGAGGGCTCTGATCTTGAGAATGATGAGCCGGTCCGCACAGCAGACAGTATGGTTCCTGATATCCTTTATAAGAAGCCAATGCCGGGAGGAAAAACGCAGTATTCTGCCTTAATCAACTCAGGCAATGTTGTTGAAATTGATAAACAGAAAGAAGAACAGAAAAAGAAATCCACTTCTATCCTCGTGCAGGAAGCAGACATGGCATCAGCCCTCTCCTTGACGGGAGCTCTCCGTCTGCGGTATGAGGTGAAGTATGTTTCATACAGCAATTTCAAGTTGACTATCAATAAGCTGCGCGGACAAGAGGATTCGATTGGCAACAAGTTGATGGCTGTCGTTACGTTTGCCAGAGATGATGAAGAGAGCGTGCAAATAGGAAAAGTCATCAAAGAGGCAATTGCCGATGGAAGTTATCATATTGTCTTCATTGACGCATCTATTACTCCGCTTGGGAATGATCTTCTTGATCAGTACGCTGATGCAATGGCAAACTCGATTGTGAATTTAAAGCAGGATCGAAGCCTTGCCAATCAGTACGATAACAACGCTAAAGATGTCTTGAAAAAATGGCGCGGAAAGATCGCATCAGGGTAGTTCATGGTCTATACGCAGGACAAGCCTGCTGGTGAGCGTGCTGTTACCTTTGATCAGCTTGTTGAGTACCTTTTTGCTATTGATCGCAAGCATTACAGCGAGGGCCTTGAAACACATGGATCCGTAAATGATACGATGTGGCAGTCAACTTCTTTGCCTACTGGTGTTGAATATGGCGCAAAAGAGGAAACGAAGGGACAGTTCCGCTCTGGTAATGAACAGACTAAGCTTGAGAACTACATCGGAAAAGAAGCGTGGAAGGTTCCGGAATACTGGAAGTCTGCCCCATATCTTCCAATATCGAAAATCAAAGTAGAGATAGATAAGATCATTCAAGACGCCTTTGCCTCTGGAGATAGAATTTCTATCGCACAGATTTATGATTTTCTTCAAGATAAAAACGGAAATTATGGATTTATGCCATGTAACCTGACAGCTTTTGTTATGGGCTTCCTTCTGAAAGAATACACTGACGGAACGTATAATTATAGTGATGGCATCAATAATGACATTCTGGATGTTGCCAAACTCAAGGAGATGGTCTCCGAAATAATAAAACATCAGCAGAACCCAATCCCAAGGTACAAAGACAAGTTTATCGTCACAACTACCGCAGAAGAAAGGGCATTCAATGAGGCTTCCTCGAAAATTTTTGGTATTCCAATCAATCTCTGTAACTCTGTTGAACAGACACGGGAACGTATTCGCCAAAAAATGAAAAATTTGTCCTTTCCTATCTGGGTGCTTAAATATGTTCTCGATGGTGCAACACTGAAGTCGGGGAAAGATGTTGTTTCAAGTCTCATCGATGACTACAGCGGTATTGCAAATAATAGCAATTATGGCATTGCCAAAACAGACAGCGATATCGCGATGGCAATAGGCAAGCTTTGCATAGAAAATCCAGGTGTAATCGATGACCTTGCCTTACTCGTTACAAAAGATAAGTGTACAGAGGGAATGAAGGCTTATCTGAAACAGTATGAAGATGGAGTGTTACCTAAACTCGCAAATGAAGTAAATGATGGTGGGCAGTTCATTAACCGCCTAAAGAAAAAGTTCGATGCGGATGCAGCGAACTGGGTTTGGAACACGGATACAGCAAATCAGAAAATTAATGAGGTTGTACAGGAATACAGAATTATTGCTCAGAGTAATAAGATCCTTCCCAAGAGTACATCTTTTGACGGAACCATTCGAGAATGGACAGACAAATGCGACATGATACGGATTTCCTATTTGTATGCAAAAAATTATTGGGAAGATTTGTCCGATCTAATGGAGCTGTTATACGATATTAAGAAGTCCGGTGTACTGATCGAATCAAAGAGAGAGAAGTTCCTTGAGCAGATAACTACAAACGGAGACGCATTCAATCGTTTCTATAACAGCCAAACAGATCTCTTTAAGAAAGCATGTGCTTTTATTGTCGGCCGCTTTAGTAATCAGGAGATACAGGAAATATTCAGACTGCTTCCTAAGAATCTGTTTACTGCCGAAAAATCTGATTACCAGTCTACAGTTCAATCGACAGTTGATAAGTACATCAGCGAGCAAAGTGCGGCAAAACTGAAGGAAATGTGGCGTAATAAAACACAGACAGATTCTCCAAGACAGTGGTCGAAGAAATATCTTATGCCTATTTTGTGCATGATTTCAAGCGAAGATGTTCCGGCAGCCAGAGCGGCGTTTGGAGCTCTGAATCGGAAGAATCCCGACGCGAACTCCATAGAGAAAGCAACAGAGTTCCTTGAGAGAGCGGACTTCTTTGAAAGACTTTCAAGTCAGGAAGAACGGGATAAGGCTTTTCGCGAGAATATAGTAAAGTCATATAGTGTCATGCTCGAGGACCTGGATGAGGTACGGAATGATCTTAAAAGGAGAATTCCGGTTGATCCTTACGATTGGTTTGGACTGCCGGATGTTGATGCGAAGTTGGCGGCAATGGCAGAATACAACTATAATAAAACCGGATGTGGCAAGGCACTGGAGAAAATTGAAGATATGGATGCTGCTGAAGCAAAGCAATATCTTAAGAGGCTTATTAAGGACAACATGATAGTGGGGATGGAAATAATCAAAGGGAAGTAAGGAGGCGCGCTGTATGAGTCTCACGAAAGAAGACACTATAAAGCGGATTGAAAGATATCTGCAGCGTAATGATGCGCATCCGCGTCTCGTGAATGTGAATAACCCGGATGCAACACAGGCTATTTGCCGGTATTTTAATGTGGGAAGTAATGTTCTTAAATCAGTTGCTGATTTTTCTTCTAATGATGAAAACCTGTCAGAAGATGCCTTATACAATTATCTGGCAACGGCTAAGGGTGCTGTTTTCGTAACAGGTCTCACCAGCTATTATCGGTTATTTGGCGAAGATAGTCTACAGGATTTTCTGAACCGAATTATATCTACATCTCTGTCCGGTTTACATTTGATCGTTATATGTTATCAATGTGAGAAATATCTGAAAAATACAGACAGACGATATGCTCAATTTGTTTACTTAGTGGATGGACAAAAAGCAGAGCTCCCGCGCCTTACCTTTGTTAAGGATGATATTCTGATTCCTGATAAAAGTGCCTCTGTTGATGGAATTGAATACGTTCCCGCTGTTGTTGAAAAAGGCAAGTCGCTGCGACTGCTTGTGCATACGAAGAAAAGAAAATCCTCTTATCCTAGGTCAATGTACGGCATAAAGGAGATTAATGACTCATTTGAGGTTCTTTGCGATATAGACGCCACTACCGAACAACTAAAGAAAAAATATGGATCGGAGGAGGAATGGAAGTATGCTCTTTCATATATTACACGGCATGGCTCTTGGATGAAATACATTACAGATATATTCAAGACCACGACAAATCTGGATATGTTTGTGGGGAGCTGGAGCACGTTTGACGCCAACAAGAAATGGTTATATTTCATAGCACTAAAACTTTATGGAACTAAGGATAACTGGTGCTTGACGGAAGCTATAAAGAACGCAGATAATAGCAATCTGTTTATCAGGTGCGTGTTTAGAAGTATTCTTCATGCTTCTCATAAGGATAAGGCATTCTGGGAACACTATGACGAACGGAAAAAGCTCATTCATTTGCTTGGAAATCCAGATGCAGAGGTCGCAGATTATTGCGCCATGGTAAAAAGAAAAGGTGAGGATGTACTGTACTATCTCACCGATGCATCCAAGGCAGAGAGAAACTTGATATTTGAGAATCTCGATGCGTATTCTGAAAAGATCGGTCGTAAAAATGTAGAGGAGATTCTTCGCCACATTTACCCTGGACTTTATGCATATTTACAACCTTATCGATTTAATATTCAGCTCCTGGATTCTTATTTTCAGGAGTACAAATACCAGAAAGTTGTCAACAAGGTATTCCTGGACTTTATGCAATTAGTAGAGGAACAGGCTGAAAAACGGGAATTTAATCTTCTGCTTCCTGCACGTAGCGAGAAATTAGACGCTATACCAAAAAATGATACGCTTGTATATTTTGTGGATGCGATGGGGGTTGAATATCTAAGCTATATCATGGATCAGTGCCAAAAAAAGAAGCTGCTTGCTCATGTCACCTTATGCCATTGCGAGCTTCCTTCAATCACATCCTTCAACAAAGAATTCGTCGATGTTTTAATGGCAGGCGGAGCAGAATTTCTTCCTGACAAAAATGGAGTTAAGAGTCTTGATGATTTGAAACATCACGGTGTGGAGGAATTCGATTATACAAACAACGCCTTACCTACCTACATACCAAGAGAGCTTGAGATTATCACTCAGACCATCGAAAAAATAGCAACAAAATTGATGAATGGTACTTATAAGCGTGCGATTATGATATCCGATCATGGTGCAAGCAGGCTTTCGGTGATCAGTCATCGTGAAAATATGTGGGGGTCTGAATCAAATGCACAGCATTCAGGCAGATGCTGCCCGGTAAGCGAGATAGACGAAAAACCTGCTTGTGCAATAGAAGAAAACGGATTCTGGGTTCTTGCGAACTATGACAGATTCAAAGGGAGTAGGAAAGCAAATGTTGAAGTGCATGGTGGTGCCACTCTTGAAGAGGTGGTTGTACCGATAATTGAGATTAGTTATTCACCGAACGAAATTGAGATACAATTGTTAGACAAAAACATAAAATTTAGTAGACGCAAAAAAGATGCCGCTATCCGTCTGTTTTCTAAAACAAAGCTTGATAGCCTTACTATACGGATATCGGGCTTAGAACGTGAATGCGAAGGAGAATCTCATGACGGACAGACTTTTACTTTTGTGTTACCTGAACTTCGTAAAGCGGGTGAATACACTGTAGATGTTTATTATAACAATAACCTGTTGAAGACGGGATTGGTATTTACAGCAAACAATTCTGACTTCAGCGAGAGGAAATTACTGTAAGGAGGTCGGCTTAAGTGAGCGACAAACTCAGGGATTGCTTTGAAGAGATGGCTGTCTATAAAAATCTTGGCGAGATGAGCTTTCTCAAGACATTAAAGCTTCCGTCATTCCTTCGAGACTGGGTTTTGAAACAGTTTGAAGATGATAACGGAAAGTTTGATGTTGAAGACTTGCTTGGTTTTGTTAATACATATATGCCTCGTAAAGAGGACTGGCTTAGTATAAAAAACCGTATCAGCAAAGAATATGAGCGTGTAAAGTTGTTAACCAGAATTGATGTTGATATTGATATCAAGACGGGAACTGTATCGTTTGAATTGCCTGATTATGGTCTTACAAACAAAGAAACCATTATCGAAGATACTGTCTGGGATAATGTTAAGGATGAACTGGTGAGGAGCAGTGAGATCTGGGGGATTGTCGAACTGGGGTATCGTCCACCGGATGACAGTGCCAAACCGAAAGTACCCGGAAAAATCAAATTAACTGACTTCACCAGCTTTACGCCATATAGTGTCGATCTTGATTTCTATAAGGATGTGCGTTCCGACTTTTCTACAGAAGAATGGATTGATGTTTTACTGGGTGCGATGGATTACAATCCAAGTGGCTATGAAGACGAATACGAGAAAATTGCCATGCTTCAGCGACTTCTTCCTTTTGTGGAGAAGAACCTAAATATTATTGAACTTGCTCCCAAGGGAACCGGAAAATCCTATGTTTTTGGCAATATCAGTAAGTATGGGCTGTTGGTAGATGGTGGCACCGTTTCAAGACCAAAGATGTTTTATGACAAAGCTCGTAGAACGACTGGCTTTATTGTTGGTCATGATTATGTCGCTATTGATGAGGTGAAAAAGGTTCAATTCACTAACGTAAGTGAGATGCAGTCTATTTTTCAGGGATACATGGAAAACAACGGTAAATGTACTGTGGATGGATTTACTGTTACATCAGATGCAGGTATAGTTTTTCTTGGAAACATCGAACAAAACAATATGGATGAATATAAGAATATGTTCAATGAACTTCCATCTCTGTTTAAAGAAAGTGCTCTCGTTGATCGTATGCACGGGTTTATTAAAGGATGGGATATTCCTCCCATGAAGCCAGAGCTAAAGGTTTCGGGATGGGCATTGAATACAGAGTATTTTTGTTCAATCCTGCATTTGCTTCGAGATGATATAAGTTACCGAGCAATTGTTGACAGTCTTGTTCAGACCTCTGACGGTGCGTATGAGCGGCATGTCGAAGCAGTGAAGCGGTTAACCACAGCATATTTAAAGCTTTTCTTCCCAAATGTTCGCTCTGCAAGAGATGTCGATCCGCACGAATTTGAACGGTATTGTCTCAGACCTGCGAAAAAGATGAGGGGAATCATTCAAAAGCAGCTTGAAATTCTTGATCCCGATGAATACCGAAAGCCGGAGAAGCAAATGCCTCGATTCACTCTCAGGGAGGTTGCAGAATGAATAGAATTGACTGTGTAAGTTGTGGCAGGGAAAAGCTGAATAAGAACACAATCGGACTTAATAAGAAGCTACTTGGGAAGAATGTAAAAAACTATTATTGTATGGATTGTTTGGCATCTTATCTCGATACCACGGTTGAGGATTTGAACGAAAAGATTGAAGAATTCAAGGACGAGGGTTGTAAACTGTTTGAATAGGTAGGTGAAATATATGATATATGCGGACAATGCCGCGACAACAAAATTATGCAAAGAAGCATATGACGCCATGAAGACATATCTTCTTGATGAATATGGGAATGCTTCACAGCCATATTTCTTTGCTAAACCTGCTAAAAAAGCTTTGAAGCAAGCTCGTGAAACAATTGCTTCCTGTATAGGTGCTGATCCGGAGGAAATTTATTTTACCTCTGGAGGCACGGAAAGCGACAACTGGGTGATTAAAGCATCGCTTTTCTTTGACAAAGAGAAAAACGAGATTATCACATCTCGAATTGAACATCATGCTATTCTGAATTCATGCAGTACTGTTCAGCCCCTTGGCATTCCTGTCACTTATCTTTCTGTTGACAGTACAGGTATCATTCATCCTACCGAGCTTGAACGATGTGTTTCAAACAGAACCTCTCTTGTTTCAATCATGTATGGCAACAATGAAATTGGCACTATAGAGCCGATAAAAGAACTCGCTGAAATAGCCCATACGCATGGAGCGTTATTCCACACCGATGCGGTGCAGGCAGTTGGTCATGTTCCAATAAATGTTTATGATTTGAATGTAGATTTACTCTCTGCATCCGCCCATAAGTTCAACGGTCCAAAAGGAATAGGCTTTCTATATATCAAGAAAGGTGTGACCATTCATCCATACGCCAATGGAGGATCGCAAGAGAGAGGAAATCGCGCCGGGACAGAAAATGTCGCTGGGATTGTTGGTATGGCTGCGGCATTACAGAAAAACACCACTCAAATCGAAGAAGGACAAAGACGGCTCAAAGTATTAGAGGAGACACTTGTGAGCTACTTGAAGCAGGCTGGTTTGGATTTTATCCGAAATGGCGCAGAAAATCACCTTCCTGGTAATGTGAGTCTTTCATTCCGTGGCGCCGATGGTGAAATGTTGCTTCATCGACTTGACTTGAAAGGAATATGTATTTCTACCGGATCAGCATGTGATTCCGTGAATACGCAGGTGTCTCATGTTATTAAAGCGATAGATGTTCCGAAAGAATATGCGGAAGGAACAATCCGTATTACATTCGGAGCAGATAATACAGAAGACGATGTAAATCAAATTGCAAATGCCATAATTCAAGTGATGCTAGAATCAAAATAAAGCAAGTCAGGGTGAGAATTTTACATAGCCCTTAAGGAAGGATATAATAGAGACAGGAGAAAATTCACTGCAAAATTCAAAACTGACCTCGTTCTGGAAATCTTGAAGGGCGAAAAAGAACTGAATGTTATACGGAAGGAGAATGCAGCCTATGCCAAGAAGGTCGGCCAGCTCACCGTGCAGGTGGATTCGAGACTGGGCGTAGCCTAGAAAGGATGGTCAGCGAAGAGGAAACAAGGTATATAAGTTTTCAGTAACGGCAAAGCACGTCAGGAAAATGAAAAAAAATGCTTGACGAATCGCATTGCGTCCTTTATAATAATATCTGTCATCAGCGGTAACGCGAAGACGGGGGCATAGCTCAGCTGGGAGAGCGCTTGCATGGCATGCAAGAGGTCAGGAGTTCGATCCTCCTTGTCTCCACCATATTGAATTCACAGGGCCAGAAGGAACACTTCTGGCCCTTTTTGTATCATCATGAAAGTTTTTGAGGGAGGGGTTGCTGTGCGCTTTATTCACACGGCTGACTGGCATCTCGGGCGGTATTTCCATGGGATGCACCTGACGGCGGATCAGCGGGAGATCATCATGGGGCAGCTGGTGCCGCTCGTGCAGGAGGAAAAGGTGGATGCTGTCGTCATTGCGGGGGATATCTACGACC
>URWP01000040.1 GCA_900551645.1 uncultured Bacteroides sp. | reverse complement strand
GGCTGCAGCAGAAAGTTTCAGGAAGGGGAATCCTTTCTCAAAACATGCCAATTGTTCAGCAATTTTTTCTTCCGAAATGCCTTTCTTGGCCAACAATTCTTTGTCTTCGTGTGTCAACATATTTATATATTTTAGGTTATAGAAACTTCATCCGTATAGATTTAATGCTCAAAAATATAAAAAATAACGAAATTCTTCCCTACAAACCAATAAAAAAAGTATCTTTACCCAAAAAGAAAATTTTTATGTTTATGGAAGGAAATACATTTTTCACTCCGCAAGAGCACGAACAGCTCATTACGTTATATAAAAGACTACTACAATTATCCAAAGATACGCTCCAAAAAGATGACTGCCGGAAGCTGAAGGCCCACCTGGTAAACGTTATGCAGGGAGGAAGCATTCCGCGCAACGTATTTGGAATGAATCCCATCATCAAGGATATGCAGACGGCCATGATTGTTGCCGAAGAAATAGGTATGCGCCGAGCCTCCATTTTAGGAATCATGCTCCATGAATCGGTAAAATACGGCCTCTGTACCTTGGAATCCGTAGAACGCGAATACGGTAGTGACGTAGCAGGTATCATTCGAGGGCTGGTACGTATCAACGATCTATATGCCAAAAGCCCGACTATCGAATCGGAAAACTTCCGGAACCTGCTACTTTCATTCGCCGAAGACATGCGGGTTATACTGATTATCATTGCCGACCGTGTGAACCTGATGCGTCAGATAAAAGACAGTGAAAACAATGAAGCCCGGCTGGAAGTGGCCAATGAAGCAGCATACCTGTATGCTCCTTTGGCTCATAAACTGGGACTTTATAAACTGAAATCGGAACTGGAAGACCTGTCATTGAAATACACCCAGCATGACATCTATTATCACATCAAGGATAAGCTGAACGCTACCAAAGCTGCCCGAGACCGCTATATCGAAGCCTTTATCGAACCGGTAAAACGGAAACTGGAAGAAAGCGGACTGAAGTTCCATATCAAAGGACGGACCAAATCCATCCATTCTATTTATCAGAAGATGAAGAAACAAGGATGCCCGTTCGAAGGGGTATACGATCTGTTTGCCATCCGTGTCATTCTGGATTCTCCGGAAGATAAAGAAAAGCAGGAATGCTGGCAGGTATACTCCATTGTAACAGATATGTATCTGCCGAATCCGAAACGTCTGCGTGACTGGCTGTCTGTTCCGAAAAGTAACGGTTATGAATCACTGCACATCACTGTAATGGGACCTGAAGGGAAATGGGTGGAAGTACAGATACGTACCGAACGTATGGATGAAATTGCCGAAAAAGGATTGGCAGCCCATTGGCGCTACAAAGGTGTGAAAGGTGAATCGGGACTGGACGAATGGCTGAACTCTATTCGGGAAACATTGGAAAATGCCGACAGTGATATGGAAGCTATGGACCAGTTCAAACTGGATCTATATAAAGACGAAGTTTTTGTCTTTACCCCAAAAGGAGACCTTTACAAGTTGCCTCAAGGAGCTACTGTGCTGGATTTTGCCTTTACTATCCATACCAATATCGGGTGTCGCTGCATTGGCGCGAAAGTGAACGGTAAAAACGCTCAGGTGCGTCAACCGCTGGTCAGTGGAGACCAGGTAGAAATCATGACTTCTTCTGCCCAAACTCCCAAACAGGACTGGCTGAACTTCGTAACCACTTCGAAAGCCCGTACCAAAATCCGTCAGGCCTTGAAAGAAATCGCGGCCAAACAGACACAGTTTGCCCGCGAAACACTGGAACGGAAATTCAAGAATCGCAAGATAGAATACGATGAGGCCATTTTGATGCGTCTCATCAAGAAACTGGGCTATAAGACCGTAACTGATTTCTACCGGAGCATTTCCGATGAGAGCCTGGACATCAATATCCTCATTGACCGCTATGTAGAAATGCAACGGAAAGAAACCGAACAGCGGGAAGAAATCAGTTACCGCAGTGCAGAAGGATTCAATATCCAGCAAGCCACCGAAGGTAAAGACTATTACAAAGATGACGTGTTGGTCATTGACCAGAACCTGAAAGGCATTGATTTTAACCTGGCCAAATGCTGCAACCCAATTTACGGAGATGAGGTATTCGGTTTCGTAACCATCTCAGGAGGTATCAAGATACACCGCTGTGACTGTCCGAACGCCAAGGAAATGAGGGCTCGCTTCCCTTATCGTATTGTGCGGGCACGCTGGGCTGGTAAGAGTCAGGGGAAACAGTATCCTATCCGACTCCGCGTAGTAGGGCACGATGATATAGGTATCGTAACCAACATTACCTCTATCATCAATAAGGAAACCAATATTCTGCTACGTTCCATCAGTATCGACTCGAACGACGGCCTTTTTTCCGGTATGCTGACAGTGATGGTAGATGACAACACGAAACTGGAATCGCTCATCAAGAAAATAAAAACCGTTAAAGGGGTTAAACAAGTAAGCAGGGGATAAACAAACAGCTTTTGAAAAGACAGTTGAATGCCAAAGCTTTGTTAATAAACCTAATCAAACAAGAAGTAATAAAAACAATATCTGTATATTTGTGTCGGTTTAAAAATAAAACAATAATGAAAAAAATTATTAGCACGTTGCTTTTCCTGGTAATAAGCACTGTTTTGATATGGGCACAGGGAACAGCACAGATTTATTTTGAAAAGACAACTCACGATTTCGGTATATTCTACGAAGACCAGCCGAAAGTAACCTGCAAATTCAAATTCACTAATACAGGAGACGGACCGTTGGTTATTCATCAGGCCATGGCTTCGTGTGGATGTACCGTACCTAAATACCCTAAAGAACCTATCAGACCGGGAGAAACCGGTGAAATAACCGTAACTTACGACGGTACAGGTAAATTTCCGGGACATTTCCGAAAAACCGTCACCCTACGTACCAATGCTAAGGATGAAATCACTCGTCTGATCATCGAAGGGGACATGCAGCCGGCCAGTGCCAAAGTACAGTAAACACAACATCTTCTTCATAATTTTAAACGGGATGGGATTCCAATAACTGAAATCACTTCCTGATAAAGACTCCCATAAAGGAATCTAGCCAATCTCCTTAAGAACGCCTGCCGTCCATAAGGAGATTGTTATTTTTTAGCCGTACATCTAGGATGAATTGAACGTAAAAAAAGCCTGTTCTTTCGCCGTTCAAGCTATTTTTCGTACATTTGGACACGAAAAAAGTCAAATAATTCACACTTATAATTGAAAACACACATGAAAGAAGAATTCGAAAAGCAGGCGGGACTCCCTGAAAACGCGTTCCGCCCGTTAAAACCCGGTGAGAAATATGAACCATTGATGTCACCGGACAAAGAATACCCCGAAGTCAATTTCCGATCAGTTTCCTGGGGTATCATCATGGCCATTATCTTTTCGGCTGCCGCGGCCTATTTAGGACTGAAAGTAGGTCAGGTATTTGAAGCAGCTATTCCGATTGCCATCATTGCTGTAGGAGTATCAAGTGCCACCAAACGAAAAGGAGCTTTGGGAGAAAATGTCATCATCCAGTCTATCGGCGCATGCTCGGGTGTAATTGTGGCAGGAGCCATCTTTACCCTACCAGCCCTTTACATTCTTCAGGAAAAATATCCGGAAATGACTGTCAATTTTATGCAAATGTTCATCAGTTCCTTATTGGGAGGTGTACTAGGCATTCTTTTCCTGATTCCATTCCGAAAATATTTCGTGAAAGAAAAACACGGTGAATATCCTTTCCCTGAAGCGACAGCCAGCACCCAAGTCCTTGTAGCGGGGGAAAAAGGTGGAGACCAGGCCAAGCCACTGTTGCTTGCCGGACTCGTCGGAGGATTGTATGACTTCATTGTAGGTACCTTAGGATGGTGGAACGAGAACTTTACCAGCCGGGTATGCGGATGGGGAGAAACCTTGGCAGACAAATTCAAGCTGGTCTTCAAAATCAATACAGGAGCTGCAGTCTTGGGATTAGGGTACATTGTAGGTCTGAAATATGCTGCTATCATCTGTGCCGGTTCAATAGCAGTCTGGCTGATTATCGTTCCCGGACTTTCTCTGATTTGGGGAGACCAGATACTGAATGCATGGAATCCTGATATCACCCAGGCCGTAAAAGACATGACTCCAGAACAGATTTTCAGCGAATATGCCAAAAGCATCGGTATCGGAGGCATCGCTATGGCCGGTATCATCGGTATAGTCCGCTCATGGGACATCATCAAAAGCGCAGTGAGTCTGGCTGGAAAAGAAATGGGTGGGAAAAAGGTCGTAGAAACTACCGAACGTACCCAAAAAGACCTTTCCATGAAATTTATTGCTTTTGGTTCCATCTTTACACTCCTGCTAATTCTGGCATTCTTTTATTTTGATGTAATGCAAGGCGATATACTGCATACAATCGTAGCTATCCTGTTGGTAGCTGTCATCTCCTTCCTGTTTACAACAGTTGCCGCCAATGCTATTGCCATTGTAGGGACCAATCCGGTATCTGGTATGACCCTGATGACCTTGATTCTTGCATCTGTCATCATGGTAGCTGTAGGACTGAAAGGTGCTACCGGTATGGTGGCTGCTCTAGTAATGGGAGGTGTGGTATGTACAGCACTTTCCATGGCTGGCGGTTTCATCACTGACCTGAAAATTGGCTATTGGCTGGGAAGCACTCCGAAGAAACAGGAAAGTTGGAAATTCCTGGGTACATTGGTATCAGCCGCTACCGTAGGTGGTGTTATTATGGTTCTGAACGACTCATACGGATTTACCAGCGGACAACTGGCAGCACCTCAGGCTAATGCAATGGCAGCCGTCATAGATCCTCTAATGAACGGAGTAGGTGCCCCGTGGCTACTATATGGTGTCGGCGCCCTGTTAGCTCTCATTCTAACTTTCTGCAAGGTACCTGCCTTAGCCTTTGCCTTGGGTATGTTTATTCCACTGGAACTGAACTTGCCGTTACTAGTAGGAGGAGCCATCAACTGGTACGTTACAACCCGCAGCAAAGACGAAGCTGTCAACTCGGCCCGTGGTGAGAAAGGAACCCTGCTGGCTTCCGGATTCATTGCCGGAGGTGCCCTGATGGGAGTAGTAAGCGCTATCCTGCGTTACTGCAATGTGAATGTAATCAACGAGTCATGGCTGGACAATCCGACAAGCCAAGTAATATCACTATTAGCTTACATTTGCCTGATTATTTTCTTAGTGAAAGCCAGCATGAGCCTTAAAAAGGAAGCATAAATACAGAAAAGAACCTGAAAATAAAAGAAAAAGGCAGCACACTTTTGGTAAAACCAAATAAAACCACTACCTTTGCACCCGCTAATACGGGTTATTAGCATAATTCAAATCATTCACATTAAAATTTTAACGTTAAGAAATGGCAACTAAAATCAGATTGCAGAGAAACGGACGTAAAAGCTATGCGTTCTATTCAATTGTTATTGCAGATGCAAAAGCACCACGTGATGGTAGATTTACTGAGAAAATTGGTACTTACAATCCAAATACCAATCCTGCCACAGTAGATTTGAATTTTGACCGTGCATTGTACTGGGTGATGACAGGTGCACAACCTACAGATACAGTACGCAACATCTTGTCTCGCGAAGGTGTTTACATGAAGAAACACTTGCTGGGCGGTGTAGCAAAAGGTGCATTTGACGAAGCACAGGCTGAAGCTAAATTCAACGCTTGGAAAGAAAACAAACAGTCAGGTCTGGCTGCTTTGAAGGCTAAGGAAGAAGAAGCTAAGAAGGCTGAAGCTAAAGCACGTCTGGAAGCTGAAAAGAAAGTAAACGAAGAAATCGCTAAGAAAGTAGCTGAAAAGAAAGCTGCAGAAGCTGCTGCAAAAGCAGAAGCTGAAGCTGCCGCTAACGCTGAAGCTGCTCCAGCTGAAGAAGCAACTGAAGCTCCGGCTGAAGCTTAATTCTTTTTTACTGCAAGAAACACAGAAAAGGTGTGTCGGAATCTTCTGACACACCTTTTCTTTTTCAGACCGCAGCCAAGGCTTGCTCCAAATCAGCCAACAAATCATCAATGTGCTCTATACCAACCGACAACCGTACTGTGCCTTCAGAAATTCCCTGACTAACTAGTTCCTGTGCGGTCAGTTGCGAATGAGTGGTGCTGGCCGGATGAATTACCAATGACTTTGCATCAGCCACATTAGCCAATAACGAAAAGATTTCCAAATGGTCTATGAAACCAAAAGCTTCTTCTCTTCCACCGGCCAGTTCGAAAGTAAAAATAGATCCTGCTCCCTTTGGAAAATACCGCTGATACAAAACATGATCCGGATGATTAAACAGTGAAGGATGATTCACTTTCTTTACCTTCGGATGAGCATTCAAGAATTCTACCACTTTCAAGGCATTTTCTACATGACGCTCTATACGCAATGAAAGAGTTTCAAGCCCTTGCAGCAACAAAAAAGCATTAAAAGGGCTAATACAAGCTCCAGTATCACGCAACAGGACAGCCCGAATGCGTAACACATAGGCTGTCTCGCCAGCTGTCTCAACAAAACGGACACCATGGTAATTAGGATCTGGTTCTGTCAACTGCGGAAACTTACCGGAAGCGGTCCAGTCAAACTTACCGGAATCAACGATGACACCTCCCAAAGAGGTTCCATGACCACCAATAAATTTTGTGGCGGAATGTACCACAATATCTGCTCCATATTCAATGGGACGAATCAAGTATGGAGTACCAAAAGTATTGTCTACAATCAACGGAATCCTGTGGCGATGAGCAATATCGGCCACTTTCCGGATATCAATCAGATTACAGTTAGGGTTTCCAAAGGTCTCTATAAAAAGCGCTTTGGTGTTTTCCTGAATGGCCCGTTCAAAATTTTCCGAATCACTCGGATCAACAAACGAAGCAGTCACTCCATACACCGGCAAAGTATTCGCCATCAAGTTGTAAGTTCCTCCATAAATGGTATTTGCTGCTACAATATGATCCCCCTGACGGGTAATATTCTGAATAGCATACGCAATGGCCGCTGCCCCGGAAGCTACAGCCAACGCTGACACTCCTCCTTCAAGCGTAGCTATCCGTTTCTCGAATATCTCTTGAGTCGGATTGGTCAGACGACCGTAAATATTTCCCACCTCTTCCAGACTGAACCGGGCAGCCGCATGGGCCGAATTGCGGAAGACATATGAAGTAGTCTGATAAATGGGTACGGCACGGGCATCAGTAGCTTGTTCCGGCTGTTCCTGCCCTACATGTAATTGTAAAGTTTCGAAATGTAAGTTGTTTCTGTCCATAAGTCTATCAGTTAATGTTCCTACTGATGACAAAGGTAAAACGCTAAGAAATTTCCACCAATATCTGAAGAAAATATAGAAAAACTTCCTATTTTTGCTAAGATGAAAAGAAAAATCAATAAGAGATACTGGAAAATAGCATCCGATAAAAGAATATTATTCTATGGATACACTTGACAAGACCGACCTACAGATTCTACGCATCCTGCAAGAGAATGCCCGACTGACCACAAAAGAATTGGCAGCACGTGTAAATCTCTCCTCCACCCCTGTATTCGAACGGTTAAAACGATTAGAGAACAAAGGATATATCAAAAAATACATTGCTGTACTGGATGCCGACAAGCTGAATCAGGGATTTGTAGTATTCTGCAGCGTGAAACTACGTCGGCTGAATCGGGATATAGCCACGGAATTTACAGAAATCATCAAAAAAACTCCGGAGGTAACCGAGTGTTACAATATCTCCGGAAGTTTTGATTACCTGCTGAAAATCCATGCACGAAACATGAAACATTATCAGGAATTCATTCTGAACGTACTGGGTACCATCGACAGTCTGGGCTCACTGGAAAGCATGTTCGTTATGGATGAAATCAAACAAGACTATGGGATTCATATCTAATCTGAACAATTTACCAAGCCCATGCATTTACATCTGTAACCGATTCTATTGTCTGTTCGATATGGTCCGGTAAATTACAGAAGAAATCAATTCCTGTTTTCTTTTCTAATTCATCGATAGACACTACATATTGCTTCAATTCACTGGCCGAAGGATTACGCGGATACCCTTCCTTATGTTCTACCAAGAAACCGATTGCCTGAAAAGTATCGCCTTTCTGTGCCAATACCGCCATGAAATAGTACTTCGGACAAGCCAGCCCATGAATCGTAAAACCATTCTCATCGGTAGTAGGAGTTCCCCCCTGGACTTTAGTACCAGTAAAGTTCTTCAGCAGGTCATTCATGGTTCCTCCTTTAGCGACATATACCTTATCAAAAGTTCCTGTAGCTGTAGAACGCCCCCAGTTCTGCACACGTGCCTCCATCTTGGCCCAGAACCCACCATTGAAATCATTCAGTTGTGGAGACATATTACTGTAATAAAATGTCTGTTCATTGGCTTCCTTGCTATAGACACGGTCTTCGGAAGCACACAAATGACCTTTGTCAAAGCCATCACTCTTATGGTCTTCTTCCGTAGTCTGCATCTCTACAGGCAGCTTCGGATCTTCCTTCCAAGCATCGGTTCGTTTTACAGCATCAGCTGAAGTAGTGGTATCAAATGAGAAAGCTACCCAATTGGCGTGACGCATGTCAGGATTCCACTCCAAAGCATAATTCAACAACTCCGTACCATTTACCGTAACATAATGGTCGGCATACACATAACGGTTGTCCAAATGAGGTATTTCATAAGCCGTTACAGAAGCATTTCCCGCATTAACATTGACGTTCAGATTTTTATCTGTAGGGGTATCTTCCGTTACATATTCAATAAGCACATCATTACCCGAAATATCTGCCACACGGAATTTAGCAAAACGATATATATCCGGAGCAGCACACCAGGCCCAGTATGAAGCTCCCTCTACAATATCTACAGAAGAATACCACTCCTCACCAAACGGAATTTCTTCTAACTCATCCAAACGTCCGGAAGTGGTCTGTACAAACCGATAGACTTCGCCATAGAACTTCTTGTCTTTGATATAGAAAGGAGCACTGAACCCTTCTGGCTGAAAAACAGAAAAGCCGGAAGAAGTGCTTTCATATCCCTTCAATGTTAATGTTACAGCCCCATCCTGCGTAGTCTCTATATAACTGTCAGAGGCAGGATTCGTATCTTCACAACCGACATTGAAAAAAAACAATGCCATTCCTAATACAAGCAATTTTTTCTTTATCATGAGAATCAGATAAAAAAATCCGCCGATTCTTCTTTTATGCCATAAAGAAGAACCGACGGAATATTTTATTAATTATTATTCAGCCTCGTTTACCAAGACATTCTTTATTTCCCAAGTAGGAGCAGCACTGCTTGTACTCTTATAAACAAACGCAATGCGAACTACCTGACCTACGTAACTGCCCAGGCTATAAGGACCCACCTTATAGAAATCCCAGCTCTGTCCGTCAGACCACTGTGTTTCATCTACTTCTACAGTTTCCCATGTAGCTGTTTCTACATTGTCTACATAGTCAGTAGAAATCTTCACCATCATGTATTCGGAAAGCGGATTGCCATTCAAGAACTTGTGAGCCTCTTCGAATGACAATTGAGGACTCATTGCCTCTGACAAGTCAATGGCCGGAGTAAGCAACCAGCTTTCAGTCTCATAATTTGTATTATTCATAAAAGCCGAAGCTTTCCAACCATAGCTGGCATCACTCTTCCATACGTAGCTGACTCCTGTCAACGCGATGTCCTGAACTGTAAATCCGCCATCATTACCACCAGTCAACGCTTCATCCAAATAAACACCAGCCTGCGCAGTATAATTTCCATCGGCAGTCTTTTCAAAGATTGTCGTACGAGTAGAATAATTGGTAGAAGCAGCCCAAGTACCGTTTAATGTATATTCCTCCACTATCGGATCGGCATCTGCAGCATTCTTATAGATTACAGCCACCTGTTCACCTTTCGTTGCGTATGGATATTTCTGAGCCAAATAAACCGGGAAGATTACAGATGGTTTAGAAACATATTCGGTACCCAATTCTGCATAGAACTTCGGATCGGCAACCAATACATTGACATCTTCTCTCTCATACTCTATCCAAGCACCATCAGTATAAACGTAAAGAGCAGAAGAATTCGCATAAGCACCAGAAGCACGGCTCATCCTCAGCATAGCAGCCTCGACTTCGCTTTCTGCCACTTCCTTAAACAAACATACATCCCAATATTTCGCATCTTTCTCCTGTACCTGTGCATCCTTCAATTCCACGGTAGGAGCACAAGCATCCGTACTCTTATACACGAAAGCTACAACAATCTTTTTCCCGTTGAAAGCACTCAAGTCAATACGCTGGTTACTAAAATTCCACGAACTTCCGATTTCTGAAGCATCGTATGCCACATCAGTCCATGTAGCTGCAGCCACATTGTCTGCGTAATCAGAAGCCACCTTCACCTGGAAGAAGTCGGCAGCTGTATTACCGTTCAAATAATTAAGAGCCAGTTTAAAGGACAACACCGGTGCAGTCGCTTCGGAAAGATCTATTTCAGAAGAAACCACATAACTTTCCGAAGCCAGATTTTTACCGCCTACGAACGCGGAACCTTTGTAATAACCATATGAATCGATTTTCCACACATAATCAGAACCTTCTGGCAGCGTCACATCCTTAATGGCAAACTTACCGGTTTCTTCTGTCATCGGATCGAAGAAATAGGCATAGCTGGATTCCGGATAACATCCATAACTATACTTATCATTTACATAAGTCAGCTTCACTGTCTTGTTTTTCTCTACGTTCTTCAAAGCAAACGTACCATCGCCATTACCACTCAATGCCCATTCAGCTCCTTCGGCAGGAACAGATTCACTGACATTGAAACTATTATAGGTACCGCTCATATAAAGATACTGAGACCAGCCATTCAGCAAAGTAAATCCATTTGCAGCCTTAGTTAACGTAACTACCTGCTCTGAACCGTCGGCACTGGCAATTACCCCGTTTTCGCCAACACTAATCGGAGCCGGATTCATATATCCGTAACTATAGCTCTCTTTGTCCAGCTTTCCGAAAGGATAATAGTTTCCGTCATCAGCTTTGGCAGCAATCACATAGTTTCCCTCTTCACCATCAAACGAGGTTACCTGCTGATATACCATTGGAATAACAGAGCCTCCACCTGCCCCCGGTTCAAATTCAGAATAGGCATAGTTCACTGCCACCATATCGCCTTCTGCCGGTTTCTCTATCTTGGCAGCCAATACTTCAGGCAGTTTCTTCAGTGTAGACGGAGAAAGGTAATTAGCAGAAGCCGTTTCTCCCCATACACTCCGGTAATCGGCATTTGTCAGCGTATATTCAGCCAGATTCTTAAAATCAGCCAGATAAGCAGACGGTTCACGATACATATTATAAGAGACAGAAAAACGCGAACCGGCATCAGCCTGCGGATATTTTTCGGTAATGAAAGCTGGCAGGAACCATTCGGCTTCTGTCTTACTTGCAAAATACCGGTTTTTACCTATCGCCTCAAGCGCAGCCACATAAGTTCCGTTTTCCGGATCTTTAGACAAAGCTACTTCCTTGTTGGTAGCATTATTGGCCACTGCCGCATAATCCGAAGCCTCCAACTTAATAGCAACTCCCTTCTTTACATCCGAAATCTGAGAGCCGATATTGAACTGGTCGTTATAATCTTCACATGCTGTCAAGGTAGCCAGCAATGCGGTTGATATAAAAAATATTTTTTTCATAAATTCTTTTCTATTAAAACAGGTGATTAGAAGTTTACTTTCAGTCTCACACTATAAGTACGTCCAAAGGCGTAGTAACAATAGATAGTTTCATCGGAAACTGTTCCAGAACGAGGATTATATGCCTTTGAGATATACTGGTAATCAAGCAAGTTGTTTACATTTCCTGAAAGAACAGCGTCCAACTTACCCAACTTGAAACGATAAGATGCATTCATATCAATCTGACTGGCAGCAGGAACTTTCCACGGATCGGCAATCGTAATTTCCTGTCCTAATTTCAAGTCACTACCACTGAATGAATAATAAGCATAGTTACGTCCGTAATAAGTCCAGTCGGCACCTACACGGATAGATTTTCCAATCTTGAAAGTTGCGCCCAAAGCAGCTGTAGTCTGTGCAGAACCTCCCACACGTACCCCTTTCAGATTAATGGAAGCAGAAACATGGTCCGGAGCACCGATACCGCTTGCCTGTGTACCATCTTCTTTCAGCGGCATACCTGCATCATCGTATGCGTAACCAGTAGCGTTGCTATCCCATTTCCAGTCACCTAAAGAGAACATACCCGTAATATCCAACCATTTAAGCGGCGTAATCTTCACATCCAGTTCTACACCTTTGTGAAGAGCATTTACACCTGTCATATTCATATAGTATTCGGTACGTTCCTGATTGTCGAGCTGACCGGATTTAGTCATCGCCTTATCCAACCACTTGGTCCAATAAGCATTTACATTGGCAGTCAACCAGCTGTTACGGAAACCATATCCCAATTCGAAAGACAATACCTTTTCATTTTTGGCATCCTTATTGATAGCATGACTTGCATTGGCCTGCATGAAAGCGCCGTAAGAGAATTTAGGTGCACGACTGATATAACCTAAATTGAAGAATACATTATGATTGTCAGTAATATTATAGTTTGCACCACCTTTAGCTGTAAAACCGATGAAGCTGATATTGTCTGATTTGGCATGAGCCTTATCATAGAACAAACGGTCATAGCGCCAGTAAGTAGTATTCGACAAAGAACCTGCCACGAAAGCCGACAACTTATCTTTGTTGAACTCAGTCTGGAAGAACGCGCCTTCCTGCAATACATGACCGTCATAGTCACGGTATACAACATCACCTACTCCCAATTTTTCGTATTCCCACATCGGATCGGCAGCCGCACTGTTATTTTCGGGCAAAACATCTCCACGGGTAGAGTCCATGAAATACTGTCCGCCATACAAATCGGAAATTTCGTTGGTATGTGTACCTTTATAATAACGGAAATCCACACCTCCATAAAAATCAATGTATTTACCGAATTTGGTAGTATAAGTAGACAAAAGGCCATACCAGTTATGATAGTTCTTAGATAAACTCATGGCCAGCATTGATCCATATTCACTTTCTTCATTGATATCCTGAATGGCACCGTAATCAAAAGTACCGTCCGGTTTACGGAACTTGGTCTGCAATGTACCATAGTTAGCTCCCCTCCAGTCCTGATAAGAATAGCCGTAGTATTCATTACCCTGTCCTGAATAACCATAACCACGTCCGATAGACACATACGCAACTGTACTCAAAGACGATTTCTCATTGATTTGCCATTGATGATTCAAGCTGATCTGAGGCTTATGATAGGAATTGTATTCACTGGTTCTTCTACGCCCTTCATTATCAAAACCGTATGTAGAATTGTATTTATAATTCTTTATTCCATATACTTCTTCTGTCATCTTCCAGTCTGCGATAGTCAATGCACCGTTACGTTGATAGTGAGTCTGCGGAGCACCAAAAACAGTAAATGAAAGCTGATGAGCATCATTCAAGCGCTTGGATATATTCAAGAAATAATTATATCCTTCGAAATCCAATCCCTGGGCATATCCGTTACCCCAGTTCTTAGAGCCCAGCAAGGTCATAGCCCAACCGGATTTGGTAAGACCGGTAGAAACACTGAACAAAATTTTATTCATGCCATCGTTACCCAAAGCATAAGATACAGTTCCACCTTTTTTGCTTTCCAGACTCTGTGTGATGATATTGATGGTACCTCCTACGGAAGGAGCAGATACTTTGGAAGCTCCCAGACCGCGCTGAGTCTGCATAGTACGGGTAACATCGGTCAATCCGGCCCAGTTAGACCAATAGACACCTCCCCACTCCATATCATTCATCGGCACACCGTTCACCATGACAGCGATATTTTCATTTCCGAAACCACGCATGTAAATTTCAGAGTCGCCATAACCACCGCCATCCTTATTGGCATGAACACCCGGAGTAGATTTCAAAATTTCTGGAAATTCCTGCGTTCCCAGTTTTTCCTGAATAAAATCCATTGCCACACTAGAAACAGCTACGGGAGTCTTACGTGCCACAGCTATCTGCGAAGTGATGACTACATCACCCAATACATGTGCATCAGGTTTCAGGCTGACAATGCCTAAATCAACATTACCTTTCTGGGTAATCTTCATCGTTTCATCCTTGTAACCTAAGTACTTGAACTCGACGGTAGCATTCGAAGTAGTAAACTTCAATGTAAATAAACCATCCATGTCAGTGACAGCACCTACTGTAAGCCCTTTGACCGAAACCGTTGCACCAATCAGCGGCTCATTGGTTTCCGCATCTACGACCTTACCTTTCAATGTAGCCTGAGCTACAGCCGTTGCAATACTACATGTAAAAAGTACTGCAAACAAAAGGAAATGTTTCAGATGTTTTTTCATAAGTCTGTTTTAGCTTGTTTAATGAATAAAAAACGAAAATGTATACAAAAATAACATTTCCAATGAGATATTTTATAACATTCTTATGAAATTTCAGCCCGCAAAGATAAATTTAACAAATATTGGAGCACTTTTCTTAAATCTTTACACACAAAAATTACAACTTTCAGAGAACAATATCTCATGCATTTCATGTTCTCACACTACCGATAATTGCTTTTAAACATATAACTCACTTACAGACAAACCCAAATGACAGATTAAACCTTCTAAACCATTTTCCCATACCAATCTTAAATTCTGAAACGAAAAACGTCCGTTCGTTTAATGTTATACGAACGGACGTTTTCATGAAAACGAACTCATGTTTCAACTAAAACATGAGAATATTTTTTGTAGCGGTCAATCTTCCATTAATTTCCGGTAAC